>NZ_JBSHJY010000013.1:0-75439 GCF_053619715.1 Agromyces sp. NPDC055520
GCCCCGCGCAATCAGACTCGCGACGATGCGCCGATGCGGCGCGTGGGCCCGATCAGGGGCGCACCTCGACGGTGAACGCCTCGACCGGACCGATGTTGCCCGCGGCATCCGTCGACCGGTACTCGACTCGGTGCTCGCCGTAGCCCGGCTCCCGCACCTGGAACGGCGAGAGCGACATGCCGCCCGTGCCGAGGTTGCCGTAGACGAGGTCGTCGACGTTCGTGCCGGTCGGCGTGAACAGGAACGGCGCCTCGGCATCGGTCGGCCAACCGTAGTAGTTGTGCCAGCCGTCGCCGTCGAGGCGGAACTCGGTCACGAGCGCACCGGCCTCGTCGTCGCTCGCCGTCAGCTTCATCGTGAACGACCCGTCGACGACGTAATGCGGCTCGCCGTTCGCGCCGACCGAGGTCTCGACCGGTGCGGAGACGACGGACTCGACCGTCGGCCCCTCGGCGTCGACGGTCCACGTCAGCGTCTCGGCGGCGGCACCGGCACGCTTGGAGTCGCCGACCGATGCGGTGACCGTGTGCGTTCCCGTCGAGAGCCCGAGATCGGCGAGCTCGAGGGTGCGCGCATTGTGCGGGTTCGGCTGGCGCACGCCGTCGACCGTCCAGATGACGTCGAAGACGCGGTCGGACCGGTGCGTGGTCTCGACGTAGAGCACGTCGAGCGAGCCGACCGGGCTCTCCGTCCGGGTCGACTCGGTGAACGCCGGCTCGACGTCGGAGGCCACTGCCCTATTTGAGCCGACGGTCCACGAACGCGACTGGGTCATCGACGCCGAGTCGCGGAGCGCGGGGTCGCGCACGAAGGGCGTGTTGTCGACGACCGTGACCGTCACCACATCGCCGGGCTTTGCCGGCGTCTTCTTGAGCTCGAGCTGCGTCGTGTTGTGGGGGTTCGGCACCGCCTTGCCGTTGATCGCCCAGTCGACGTCGAGCTCATGGTAGACGGGGTGGGCGACATCGATCGAGATCACCTCGTCGGCTGCGACCGGCGTGGCCTCGTCGGGCGCGTCCGCGATGAGCGGGATCTTCGACGAGATGCGCTCGGTCATGATCTCGCGCGAGACCTGGTCCATCTGGTAGCCGAGCGTCTTCATCATCGAGTGACGGCTCGGGCGGAAGATGCCGGTCGAGTAGTACTGGCCGCCCTCGTAGGCGCCGATGGTTCCGCCGGCCTCGCTCGGCTCCCCGAGCCAGCGCCACCACTTGGCCTGCTGCGCGGCCATCTCCTCGACGGTCATGATCGTGTGGTGCTTCGAGCGGGGCTCGCCGCCCGTGTAGTCGCCCGTCGTGATGCCGCGCGTGTAGTAGTCGTACTCGTCGGCGAGGCCGCCGAGCGAGTGCCCGATCTCGTGCGGCGAGATGAGCGCCGAGAGCGAGTTGCCGCCGCTCGCCGTCGCGTAGCTGCCGCCCGCGCCGCCGTAGGTGTCGCTGTTCGCGAGGGCGAGCACCTGGTCGACCTTGGGCGCGACCTTCGCGTACTCGCGGGCCTTCGCGCCGTTCATCGTGATGAGACGCTGCACGCTGTTCGGGTTGCATCCGCCCCAGAACGACATCTTGAGCGGGGTGTCGCGGCGGGGCGAGTCGAGGGACGAATCGCAGCTGATGCCGGACTCACCCGAGATGATCTCCACCGCGTAGACGTTGAAGTAGTTGCGGTAGCTCTTGTACGGCTCGATGCTCCACATCGTTTCGAGGTGCTTCTCGACCTGCTCGCGGAAGAGCGGCTGCTCGTCGGCGGTGTACCCGTCGCCGAGGATGACGAGCGAGAAGCGTTCGGAGGGGTCGCCGGTCACTTGGATCGGGACGAGCGTCGAGCTGCCGACGGCGGGCTCGTCGGCGTTCGCGGCCTGGGCCGCGGTGACGGTCAGGCCTGCGGTCAGCACTGCGGCGAGCGCGAGGGCGCCGGCGCGACGACGCCCCGCGCGCGGCGTGACGTCACGCGGAGCGAGTGGTGGGGCGAACGGTTGGGCGTTCATGCGGTGGTTCCCTTCATCTGGATGTCCCGCGACGCGACGTTGCATCACGGTCGGAGGATCGACGCGTGGGTGGCGCGACGAACGGGCCCCGCGGGCGGTGACTGAGCCGAGAGCGCCGGCCGCCTCACGAGAGGCGGCCGGCGCCCGAACACACTCCGCCGCGCGCAGCGAGCTCTGCAGCGCCCCCATCCCGCCGACGAGCGGCAGGTGCACCGTCGATGCCGACGGCTTGAGGGTCAGCTCGGTGCCGGGTGCCGGACGTACGGTGTACTCGTTGTCCGACGAGATGATCACCACGCCGATCTGCGAGCCGGCGGAGAAGACGTAGTCCTTCGGCTCGAAGTCGAAGCTGAAGCTGTACGACTCCCCCGGTGTGATCGGCTCGGTGACGGCGGACGAGCCGCGGTTCTCGACATCCATCCAACCGCGCGTGATGATCTTCGGCGACCCGGTCGCCGGGTACTCCACGAGCAGGGCCGAGAGGTTCGCCTTCGCACGGTCCACCGCGACCTCGAGCGAGACCGACGGCGTACCGGAGAGGCGCATGGGCTCGCCGAGCACTGCAGTGCGGTAGGCCAAGCGGTTCGGCGACGACTCCGCCGCGGCGAGCGCGGACGCACGGATGCTCGCATCGTCGACGAGGTTCTCGGTCGCACGAGACCCGTTGCGGGAGACGGCGAGCGCCCCGATCCCGTCGGCCTCGTCCGCCGGAGCGAACTTCAGCTTGACCGACGCCGCGGCCGGGTCCGGCCACTCGGGGTACTCGGTGAGCGTCCGGTCCTCACGCACGACGTAGGCCTTCGGCAGCTCCTCGACCCCGTTCTCGACGTCGTAGAGATACCGGGTGAACCAGCGGTTGAGCAGCGTGTCGTTGGGGTTGCCGCCGTGGCCGCCCTGGTGCAGGTAGATCTGGTGCGGCACACCGCGCGCCTTCAGGGCCTCGTAGAGGTCCGAGGCGTTCTTCGTCATGACGTTCCAGTCGTTCAGACCGTGGGCGACGAGCGTGGCGGCTGTGATCTGGTCGGCATCGGCGAGGTAGTCGCGCTCCTCCCAGAAGGGGCTCGAGTCGCCCGTGGCGCGGTCCTGGTTCGCACGGAGCTCGTCGATGACGGGCTGGCAGATCTGCTGGTCGAACCGGGTGTAGACGTAGTCGGCGAGCACATCGAGGTCTTCGCCCTGGTATCCGCCGGGTGCACGAACGGCTCCGTTCGAGCGGTAGTAGTTGTACCAGCTCGAGATCGCCGACACGGGAACGATCGCCTCGAGGCCCTCGACACCGGTGCTCGCGACGCCGATCGGCAACGTGCCGTTGTACGAGGTGCCGATCATGCCGACGTTTCCGGTCGTCCAGTCGGCGGAGACCGTCGTCGCCCGGTCGGGCGCCGTGTAGGCGGTGGCTCGGCCGTTCAGCCAGTCGACGACGGCCTTGCCGGCGAGCGACTCGTTCTCGCCGCCCGAGGTCGGGCACCCCTCGGACCATCCGCTGCCGAGGCCCTCGGCGTGCACGACGGCGAATCCGCGCGGCACCCACGTGTTCTCGAGGGAGCCCGAGATGCGGGGGCTCGTGCGATTCCTCGGAGTGAAGACCGGCCAGGCCGGCTTCTCTGTCGGCGGGGAGCCGATCTCGTGGTCGACCGGCCAGTTCGAGACGCTGGTTCCACCCGCATAGTAGGGGCTCATCTCCATGAGCACCGGGACCTTGAGTCCGTCGGCGGTCTCGGGCACGCGGCTCACGTCGATGTGCACGAGGTCGGGCCGGCCGTCGCGATCGGAGTCGACCTCGCTCTCGACCCATGCCTCTTCGTTGATCCACTCGGCCGCCACCTTCGTGAAGACCGCCTGCGAGAGGCCGTCGACGAAGGTGGGCTCGGCCGGGGCCGGCGCGGGTGCCGCTTGCGCGGGCGTCGCCGCGACGACGCCGCCGAGCGCGAGCGCCGAGGTCAGTGCGACGGCGACGACGCGACCGCGGCGCCGGCCATCGGGATGCGGGACCGTTGATGTCATGGGGGGCTCCTTCGAACGGGGTCGGGGGCGACCGCCGTCCGCAGATGCAGGCGAGGATGACCACCCGGTGACATCCACAGGCTACGCACAGGGTCGTCTCGGAGCACGCGTCAGATGTTGCGGCGAGCGCTCACGCCGATCGACAGATGTCGATGCGACGACGGAACGGGATCGATCACGTCACCTCGGCGGCGTCCTGCGCACGGCGCTCACGATCCCCCGCCTCGCCCGCCCAGAGCATGAGGGCGACATGCAGGCCGAGGCGATCGAGACCGTTGCCGAGGTTGATCTCGAGAATCCGCTCGACACGGGCCAACCGGTTGTAGAGCGAGGTTCGGTGCACGCCCAGGCGCACCGCGGCCTTCTGCACCTGGCCCGCTTCCGCGAGGTAGCACTCGAGGGTCTCGATCAGGGCCTGGCCGTCGCGCTCCGCGGCCACGCGCTCGAGTCCCGGCTGGAAGTCGCTCGATCGGAGCCCCGAGGCGGAGGCAGCCGCCAGCCCGCGGTAGACACCCAGTCGATCCCAGTGCAGGACCGACCCGTCGATGCCGAACGATGCGGCGATGGCGAGCGCACGGCGACCCTGCCGGTAGCTGTCGCGAGCCGCGGCGACCGGCACCTTGCCGCCGACCGCGACGCGCATCGACTCGGGAGCGGCACCGTCCGGGTCGATCGCCGACTCCGCGAGCACGCCGGCGACGCGGTCGCAATCGGCGAAACGCCGCAGCGACGCCGGAACGAGGAGGAGCAGGTGACTGCGCCTGACCAACGCGAGCACGTCGCGACCGCCGAGCGTCTGACGCGCGCGGCGCGCGGCGCGCTCGAGGGACTCGCGAACCGATCCGCCGTGGCCGGGCGACGACCCGGCGTCCAGCACGTAGACGCGAAGGGTTCCGCTCTCGAACCGGCCCGACTCGACGAGCTCGTCGGCGGCACGGCGTCGCACCTCGGCCCGGCCGAGGACGAGTTCGCGAGCGAGCTCGCGCTCGTGCGCGGACTCGAGGTCCTGCGACATCCGCACGCGCGCCCACTCGTCGGCGAGCTGCTCCGCGCATTCGTCGACGCGAGCGAGGTCGAGCGACGGTGCGAGCCCCGCAGGCTCGATGAGCCAGAGGTGGCCGAAGACGACGCCGGAACGACTGATCGGCACGCACACTCGCGAGAGCATGCCGAGCTCCGGGCTCCCGGGAACCCGCACGGCCGAGACCGCTTCGTACACGCCGAGCCGGCTGAGCCAGCCATGGATCGCGGGATCGGCCCGATGCTCGAGGATGGAACGCCGACGCACCTCGTCGATCTCGTCGGCCTGCGGACTGTATGCGATGACGCGGCGACGGCGATCCTCGATGAGGGCAGGGCATCCGAGCTCGACGGCGATGCGGGTGATCAACTGCTGCAGGCTCATGTGGAATCTCGGGTTGCTGCGATCGCGGACGACACCAGCCTAGGCGCGGGTGCCGGGCGAGGCGGCTTCCTCCGGGGCGAGCGGCAGCTCGACGACGAACGCGGTGGTGCCGGGTTCGCTCGTCACCGACACCTCGCCGTGGTGCGCCTCGACCACGGCCTTCACGATCGCGAGCCCGAGGCCGGTGCTGCCGGCGATGCGCGAGCGCGACGAGTCCCCGCGGGCGAAGCGCTCGAAGAGCGAGTCGGCGAGCGCGGGCGGCACACCGGGGCCGTCGTCTTCGACCGTGAGCACCACCGCGTCGCCGTCGCGTTCGAGGGAGGCCACGACCGAGGTGCCGTCGGGCGTGTGCACGCGGGCGTTGGCGAGCAGGTTCGTCACGACCTGTCGCAGACGCGGTTCATCGCCGATGACGATCACCGCGGCATCCGGAAGCCGCACCTCCCACTCGTGGCCGGGCCCGGCCGCCTGCGCGTCGCCGACCGCCTCGACGACGACCCGGCTGAGATCGACCGGCAGCGCCGCGAGTTCGCGCCCCTCGTCGAGCCGCGCGAGCAGCAGCAGGTCTTCGACGAGCTCGGTCATGCGCACCGACTCGCTCTCGATGCGCCCGATCGCGTGCACGACGTCGGGCGGCAGCTCGCCGCCGTGCAGTCGGGTGAGCTCGGCGTAGCCGCGGATCGAGGCGAGCGGCGTGCGCAGCTCGTGCGAGGCGTCGGCCACGAAGCGGCGCACCTTCTGCTCGCTCTCCTCGCGAGCCGAGAGAGCGGATGCCACGTGGCCGAGCATGCGGTTGAAGGCGCCGCCGAGACGGCCGACTTCGGTGCGTTCGTCGTCGACGGGCACGCGTTCGGCGAGCGCGACGTCGCCGCGGTCGAGCGGCAGCTCCGAGACGTGCAGCGCTGTCTCGGTCATGCGCGAGAGCGGGGCCAGCGCACGCTGCACGATGAGCGAGCCGAAGCCGAGTGCGAGCACGAGCCCCGCGAGCGCGACCACCGCGATCGTCACCGCGAGCTCGCGCGTCGAGGCGTTGACCTCGGCGAGCGGCAGGGCCAGCACGACCCGGGTCTCGGGGGCGATGTCCTTGCGCTCGGAGAGGGCGCGGAATTCGCCGAGCGCGTGGCCCATGTCGATCGTGTGCACCTGGCCGTCGTCGGGCACCGCGGCGAGCGTCGCCGTGCCCGTGGGGCCGAGTTTCAAGATGCCCTTCGCGTCTTGGGCGATGTAGGCGGCGTCGGCCGGCGCCGAGTCGGGCACGACCGCGGCGAGCGTGCCCGCCGACTGGCCGGCGACGTCGAGCAGCGGCGTGGCCGCCTCACCGCTGCCGGGAAACGGCACAGGCCCCTGCAGGTTCAGCTCGGCGCGGTCCATCGCGGCGTGCAGGTCGGCGTCGAGCGCGGCGACCGACGAGGTGTGGAAGACGCTCACGCTGACCACGCCGACCACGACGCTGACCGCGGCGAGCAGGCCGGTGAGCACGAGCAGCAGGCGTCGCTGCAGGGTCCATTCGCCGCGTGTGCCGCGCGTGCCACGCGGCGAGTCGGTCGTAGCACCGGGCATCGCGCCCGTCGCGGTCGCCCGGGCCGACGCCGCGTAGCCGGGATCGCCCGGCCGAGTCATCCGACCGCCTTCAGCATGTAGCCGGCGCCGCGCACGGTGTGGATCATCGGCTCACGGCCGGCGTCGATCTTCTTGCGCAGGTACGAGATGTAGAGCTCGACGACCGACTCCTTGCCGCCGAAGTCGTAGCTCCAGACGCGGTCGAGGATCTGCGCCTTCGAGAGCACGCGGCGGGGGTTGCGCATGAGGAAGCGCAGCAGCTCGAACTCGGTGGCGGTCAGCTCGATCGGCGTGCCGCCGCGGCTGACCTCGTAGGAGTCCTCGTCGAGGGTGAGGTCACCGACGACGAGCACCGGGTCTTTCGCCTGGGCGAGCGTGAGCGTCGAGCGCCGGATGAGTCCGCGGAGGCGCGCCACGACCTCTTCGAGGCTGAAGGGCTTCGTGACGTAGTCGTCGCCGCCCGCGGTGAGGCCCGCGATGCGGTCGTCGAGCGAGTCCTTCGCGGTGAGGAACAGCACGGGCGTCTCGGTGCCGTCGGCGCGTACGCGCTGCAGCACCTCGAGGCCGTCGATGTCGGGCAGCATGATGTCGAGCACGATCGCGTCGGGCCGGAACTCGCGGGCGACCTTCACCGCGGTCTGCCCGTCGCCCGCGGTGCGCACGTCCCACCCCTCGTACTTGAGGGCCATCTTCAGCAGCTCGGTGAGCGAGTGCTCGTCGTCGACCACGAGCACGCGCACCATCGAGCCGTCGCCCTTCGCGATCGCGGGGGCGCGGTGCGGGTTCGCGGGGGCGTTGGTGCTCATACCTCCAGTATCCGCGTCGAGCTATGCGTTTCCTATGACTTCGTCGAGTGGATGCCGCGTGGTCGCCGCGGCATGTCGGCGGCACGCACGATCGCGCTTACGGTGGAAGAGATGAGCACTCCACCCGAACACCCCTCCCGCGAGACCTACCTGCGTCGGCGTCTCGTGGTGGGCGCCGCGGTCGCCGTCGCGGTCGTGCTCGTCGCGTGGCTCGTCGTCGCGATCGTCGCGGCGGTCATCGCGGCGACGGCCCCCACAGGGCCGGGCACGCAGGGCGGCGACGGCAGCCATCCGAATCAGGCGGCGCTCGAGCTCGATCCCGAGCTGCCCGCCCCCGTGCTGCGCCAGCTCGAGTACGTGCGCGACAACTGGGATGCCGACGAGAGCGAGCGGTACGGCGTGCTCGGCGACGACGACTGCGTGAACTTCACTTCGCAATCACTCATCGAGCGAGGCTGGCTGCCCGACGACGAGTGGGGGTACTCGGCAGACGGCGACCCCTACGCGGCGACCGAGGCATGGCGCTCGTCGACCCGGTTCCGCGATTATCTCGCCGCGCACCCCGAGCGTGCGACGCCGCTCTCCGATCGACAGCGCGCCGAGGTGGAACCCGGCGACATCGTGCAGTTCGATTGGGACGACTCGGGCGACCGCGATCACACCGCGATCGTCACCGCCGTCATCGAGCGCGACGACGGCAGCATCGACGTGTTCTACGGCGGCCACACCGATGCCACGTGGGATCGCTCGGTCGACGACCATCCGCGACATCCCGAGACGAAGGTCTATTACTGGAGCGTCGCCGACTGATGCGCCCGGCGGCGCTCGGCCGGGCCGCTGCGTGCAGGCACTCACACAGAACGCAGATGTTCGCTTCCTACGCTGTGACGCGATGCCCCACCTCTTCAGCTCCCCCGTCAGCCGCCGCCTCCTCGTCACCATCTCGGTCTCCGTGCTCGTCGTCGTCATCGGCGGCGGCGCGTGGGCATTCGCCACGGCGACCGACGAGCCCGCCGCCAGCGCGGACACGACGACCGGAGTCGCGAACGCCGATGCCCACGACGAGACGTCCGAAGCGGATGCCGTCGTCGCCGACTTCTCGGCCTACTCCGACGGCGTCGCCGCCCAGCTCGCCTACGCGTTCGAGCACTGGGACGACACCGAGAGCGACACCTTCGGCTACCTCGACGACAACGACTGCGTGAACTTCACGAGCCAGACGCTGCTCGCCAGGGGCTGGGTCGAAGACGACGAGTGGTGGTACGACGCCTCGGGCGACGCCTACGGCCACGCCGCCGCCTGGATCAGTTCGACGGCCATGCACGACTACCTCGAGGAGCACCCCGAGCGGGCGACCGCGCTCACCGACGACGAGCGCGGTTCGGTGAAGGTCGGCGACATCGTGCAGTTCGACTGGGACGACTCGGGCGACCGCGACCACACCGGCATCGTGACCTCGGTCGAGACCGAACTCGACGGGTCGACCACGATCCTCTACGCCGGCCACACCGACCACACGTGGGAACGCTCGGTCGACTATGCGATCACCGAGCTGCACCCCGGCGGCGTGGCGTACTACTGGAGCATTCCCGAGTAGTCGAGGTCGGGCACGCGCGGCGCTACTGGTTCGAGAAAGCCGCGTCGAACGATACGGTCGGCGTCGGCCAGAGCAGCGAGCGGATGAATCCGACCGCCTCGGCCGCGCCGTGCAGGCGGTCCATGCCTGCGTCCTCCCACTCGACCGAGATCGGTCCGGTGTAGCCGATCGCCTCGAGCGCGCGGAACGAGTCCTCCCACGGCACGTCGCCGTGCCCGGTCGAGACGAAGTCCCAGCCGCGCCGCGGGTCGCCCCACGGCAGGTGCGAGCCGAGCACGCCGGCCCGGCCGTTCTGCGGGCGCAGGCGCGTGTCCTTGCAGTCGACGTGGTAGATGCGGTCCTTGAAGTCCCAGATGAAGCCGACGGGGTCGATGTTCTGCCACATCATGTGCGACGGGTCCCAGTTGAATCCGAACGCCTCGCGGTGCCCGATCGCCTCGAGCGTGCGCACCGAGCTCCAGTAGTCGTACGCGATCTCAGACGGGTGCACCTCGTGCGCGAACCGCACGCCCTCGGCGTCGAACACGTCGAGGATCGGGTTCCACCGGTTCGCGAAGTCCTCGAAGCCGGCGTCGATCACCGAGGCGGGCACGGGCGGGAACATCGCGACGTACGGCCAGATCGACGAGCCCGTGAACCCGACGACGGTGTCGACCCCGAGCGCGCGGGCGACGCGCGCCGAGCGCTTCATGTCGTCGGCGGCGCGCTGCCTGACACCCTCGGCGTCGCCGTCGCCCCAGGTGTAGGGCCGCACGATCGCCTCGTGGCGGAAGTCGATGGGGGCGTCGCACACGGCCTGGCCCGTGAGATGGTTCGAAATCGCGAAGACCTCGAGGCCGTGGCGGTCGAGGATCTCGCGGCGCTCGTCGAGGTAGCCGGGCTCCTCTTCGGCGCGCTTCAGGTCGAGGTGGTCGCCCGAACACGCGATCTCGAGTCCGTCGTAACCCCACTCGGCGGCGAGGCGCGCGACCTCGGCGAAGGGCAGGTCGGCCCACTGCCCCGTGAAGAGGGTGACCGGGCGGGTCGGCACGGCGTTCATGATTGCTCCCGTTCGTCTTGCAGGGCGGTCAGATAGCGGATGCTTCGTGCCGCGAGTTCGTCTTGCGATGCGGCGAGCGGCCGCCACACCGAAGCGGCGACCGCGATCGTGTCGTTGTCGCCCGTGAAGGACTCGAGGCCGAGCGGGCCCGCGTAGCCCACGTCATCCAGAGCGTCGAGGAAAGCGGGCCAGTCGATGTGGTCGTCGCCGACCGCGCCGCGGTCGTTGCCGCAGACCTGCACGTAGGCGAGGTGCTCGCCGGCGAGGCGGATCGCGTCGCCGACGCGCTTCTCTTCGATGTTCAAGTGGTAGCTGTCGAGGGCGAGCCCGAGTCCGGGGCCGAGCAGCGGCCCGAGCGCCTCGAGCGCCTGCTCGACGGTGTTGACGAGGCTCGTCTCGTAGCGGTTGAGCGGCTCGATCGCGAGGCGCACACCGCTGCGTTCGGCCGCCCGCACGACCGGGCCGAGGCTGGCCTGCAGCTCGCGGTACCGGGCGGCGCGCTCCTCGGCGTCCATGCGCCAGGTGCGCCCGGTCGCGGCGGTGAAGGGGCCGGCCACCACGCGGGAACCGAGTCGCTCGGCGACCTCGATGCAGTGCACGAGGTAGTTCTGGGTGGCGACGACCTCGGAGCCGGGCGCCGCGATCAGGTTGCGGCCGGGGCCCATGGCTCCGATCACCACGGGGGCGAGTCGGTGTTCGCGCAGCACGTCGGCCGCGACATCCATCGACCAGTCGCCTGGATTCTCGACCGGCAGCTCGATCGCGCCGAAGCCCATGCCTGCGGCCTTCGCGGCGAGCTCGGCGAGCGAGTCGTCATCGAGCGGTGAAGTCCAGACCCAGGTGTTGACGCCGATGATGCGGCGCATGCTGCCTCCTTGCAGAGAAGTCCCTGGTGGTCGAGTAGCGAGCGAAGCGAGCGTATCGAGACCCGGCTCCCAGCCTGTGAAGACTGGTCACCGGGTCTCGATACGGCCCTGGCGGGCCTACTCGACCACCGAGGGTTCGATCAACGAGTGATCCTTACGGGATGATCCGGTCCTGCCAGACCTGCGGGTAGCCCGGCAGGTCTTCGCCGCCGAACTTCGCGTAGTGGCCGTCGGGCATGCCGTCGTTGGCCTCGAGGTACTGGTCGACCTCTTCAGCGGTGATCGGCGACTGCGGGAGCACCCACTCCTTGGGGATCTCCTCGCCCGCGAAGATCTTCTGCGCGGCGAGCAGCGGCGTCCGCCACTGGAAGTTGGAGTACACCGGTGCAAGACCCGTGAGCCCCGTCTCCTTCCACTTGCGCAGGAAGCTCATCTCGTCTTCGCCCGTCATGACGGGGTAGTCGACGCCGGCGTCCTCGAACGCCTCGATGGCGGCGACGGCGCCGTCACCGGCGTCCATCCAGATGCCGTCGACATCGCCCTTGGCGAGCTCGTCGGAGATGATCTTCTTGATCTCGGCGGGGTCGGCGCCCGTGAAGTAGTCGACCGCCTCGATGTCGTTCTCACCGAAGAGCTTCTCGGCTGCCGCCCAGCGCTGTTCGAGCACGTCGACACCCGGGAGGATGCGAAGCGCGACGACCTTCGAACCCGGTTCGAGCTCCTCGATCAGGAACTCGGCCGTGTCGATGCCCCACGCGAATCCACCGATGGGGTGGATGAACGTGACGGGGCAGTCGGTCTCGACACCGCGGTCGAAGACCACGACGGGCTTGCCCGTGTCGCACGCACGCTCGACGGCCGGGGTCATGGCCGCCGTGGAGTTCGGCGAGATCAGGAAGACGTCGCAGTTGCCCTCATTGATGAAGTAGTCGATGTCGGCGATCTGCGTGTCGTCGGAGTCCTGCGCGTCGCGGGTCTCCATCTCGGAGATCGCACCCGACTCCTGCAGCACCTTGAGCTGCTGGTTCATGGTGATCCAGCCGGTCTGGCGCCACGGGTTCGAGATCGAGGCGTTGGCGAAGCACGCCTTCTTCGCCCCGGTCGACGCGAAGGCCGACGTGTCGGTCATCTCGGCGTTGATGTACTGCAGCCACGGCTGCCCCTCGGGCCCTTCGGGCACGACGGACCGTTCTGCGTACTGCTTGTCGTAGAGCTCCTGGTCGAACCACTCGACCGCTTCCTCCGTGGCTCCGGCGTCTTCCGACGGCGCGGCCACGTTGGGGTCGGTGGTACATCCGGCCATCGCGAACAGCGCGAGAGCGCCGACCATGGCGGATGCCAGTGCATATTTGCGTCGCATCACGAACCTCCCTTGGTTTCGTTGTCAGCCCTCTGCGTCGAGGGAATGGGTGCAGGGCGAGCGGATGCCGCGGCATCCTGCTCCTCCGCCGGTGCCGGCGAAGTCTGGTGCGACGGATCCGATGACGGATCCGGCGAAATCTGGGATGCGTGCGCTTCGAGCGCGCGGCCCTTGCGGCGGGCGCGCACCGTCGTCGCGGCATAGGCGACGGCGAGGATGATGATCGCGCCCTGCACCGCGTCGCGGTAGGTCGAGGGCACCCCGGCGAAGTTCAGCAGTGTGAAGAGCGCCTCGAGCGCGAACGCACCGGCCGCGGCCGCGACGACCCAGCCGCGGCCGCCGCCGAGCACGACGCCGCCGAGCACGACCGCGGTGATCGCGGTGAACTCGTAGCCGCGACCGACGCTCGGGTGCACGCCGGCGTAGCCGACGAGCAGCACGCCCGCGACCGTCGCCGAGAGCGACGAGATCATGAACGTCGAGGTCTTCACCCACCAGTTGCGCGCGCCCGAGTAGCGGGCCGTCGTCGGGTTGTCGCCGAGCGCGATGATCGTGCGGCCGAACGGGCGGCGCGCGAACCAGACCGCGACGAGCAGCACGACCACGAGCACGACGACCGACCACGGCAGGATCTCGATGACGGGCAGACCGCGGATGCCGCCTCGGCCGATCTCGCGGAACCCGTCGGCCGGGTTGCCGGTGGCGGCGCCGCCCGTCCAGTAGAGCGTCGCGCCGAGCAGGGCGAGCATCATGCCGAGTGTGGCGATGAAGCTCGGCACCTTGAGCAGCGTGACGATGAGGCCGTTGACGAGGCCGATGAACGCGCCGAAGGCGAGCATGAAGAGCAGCACCGGCAGCGACTTCGACTCGTCCTGGCCGATGAGGTTGCCCGCGATCACGACCTGCGCGGTCACGACCGAACCCATCGAGAGGTCGAACTCGCCGCCGACGATCACGAAGTACTGGCCGATCGCGACGATCGCGACGGGGGCGACGCGCTGCACGAAGCGGATGAACTGCGAGGGTTCGGCGAACGAGGGGTTCAAGACCGTGATCGCGATGAGCAGCACGATGAGCAGCAGGAACACGGCGCCGCGCGGGCTCACGAGGGTGCGGCCGAGGTCGGCGAGGCGCCGGCCGACGGTGGGCTGAACGGATGTCGCGGCGCTCATGCCGATGCCTCCTTCTCGAGTTCGCTGGCTGAGCCGGAGCCGGTTGCCGAGCCCCCGGGTGCCGGGCCGCCGGCCGCCGGGCCGCCGGCCGTTGCGCCCGTCGAAGCGAATCGCGGCCTCCTGCGGTCGAGCGATCGGCTCGTGTAGACGGCGACCGCCGCGACGATGACGATGCCGCGCACGACGTCTTTCAGGAACGGGTTGACCTGCATGACGCTCATCACGTTGTCGACGACCGCGAAGATCGCGACGCCGCCGATCGTGCCCCAGATCGAGCCGCGACCGCCCATCAGCAGGGTGCCGCCGAGCACGACCGCGGCGATCGAGAGCAGGTCGTAGCCGCCCTGGGTGCCGACGGTCGGGCTGCCGACGCCGAGCCGGCTCGCGAGCAGCAGTCCGGCGAGCGCCGCCGTGATCGAGCACAGCACGTGCGCGACGATGAGCGGGCGGGCGGTGCGGATGCCCGAGAGCCGCGCGACCTGCTCGTTGCCGCCGACGGCGAACATGTGGTTGCCGGTTCGCGTGCGGGCGAGGAAGAACGCTCCGAGCACGGCCACCGCGAGCATGATGAGCGTCGACACCGGCACGGGGCCGATGCCCGTCGCACCGATCAGCTGGAACTCCCACGGCACCTGGCCGCTCGTGCCCTTGTAGTTCGAGTCGAGGTAGCCCTTGATGATGAGCCCCGTGCCGAGCGTCGCGATGAAGCCGTTGACCTTGAGCTTCGTGACGATGAGCCCGTTCGCGAGGCCGATGAGCGCCGCGACGACGAGCACCGCGAGCACCGCGATCGGGATGTTGGCGGGGTTGCCGGCCATCAGGTCGGCGGCGATGAGGCTCGAGAGGCTGATGACGTAGGGCACCGAGAGGTCGAGCGAGGCGCAGAGGATGACGAGGGTCTGGCCGATCGCCACGAGGCCGAGCACGCTCATGCCGGTGAGGATGTCGCGGATGTTGCCGGCGCTGAAGAAGTTGCGCCCGACGCTCGCCACGAGCACCGCGCCGATGGCGATCACGCCGACGAGTGCGATGCCGACGATGAGGCTCGCGTCGAGCCTGCGACGGCGGCCTCTGCGAGCGGATGTCGCGGTCACGGCGCTCATCGCTCGCCCCCCTCGCTCGTCGGGCCGGTACCGCTCGTCGGGCCCGTACCGGTCGCCGAGCCTGTACCGCTCGCCGAGCCCGTCGAAGCGAGCGTGCCCGTCGCCGCGGCGAGGATCGTCGCCTCGTCGCTGTGCGCGGGCAACTCGGCCGAGGCGCGGCCGTCGTGCATGACCACGATGCGATCGGACATGCCGATCACCTCTGGCAGTTCGGAGGAGATCATGAGGATGGCGACCCCTTCTTTGGCGAGCCGGCGCATGAGCGTGTAGACGGCGACCTTGGCGCCGACGTCGATGCCTCGGGTCGGCTCGTCGAGCAGTACGACCCTGGGCTTGGTGGCGAGCCACTTCGCGAGCACGACCTTCTGCTGGTTGCCGCCCGAGAGGTACTGCACTTCTTGGTCGACGCCCTGCGACGACACCTCGAGCGACGAGAGCACGCCGGGCAGCTCCCGCCGCGCTTCGCCGGTGCGGCGGGCGAAGACCGAGCGGATGACGAGCAGCGCGTTGTCGCCGACCGACTGGTTCAGAGCGAGACCCTGCGCCTTGCGGTCTTCGGTGATGAGCGCGACGCCGGCCTTCACGGCCTGTCGGGCCGAGGTCATGCGCACGGGCGTGCCGTCGAGCCGCAGCTCGCCGCGGGTGAACGGGTCGATGCCGAAGAGCGCCTCGACGAGTTCGGTGCGACCCGAGCCCTGCAGCCCCGCGACGCCGACGATCTCGCCGGCGCGGAGCTCGAGGTCGATGCCGTCGACGTAGGCGTTGCCGGCCGCGCGCAGCTCGAGCCGCGGATCGCCTACGACCGTGTCGGCCTCGGCCGCCGGGAAGTACGCCGAGATCGGGCGGCCCACCATGCGGCGCACGAGCTCGTCGGTGTCGAGCTCGTCGGCCGGGCCGCTCGAGACGAGCGCGCCGTCTTTGAGCACCGTGATGGTGTCGCAGAGGTCGAAGATCTCTTTCAAGCGGTGCGAGACGTAGACGATCGCGACGCCGCGCGCCGAGAGCCGGCGAACGATCGTGTAGAGCAGCTCGACCTCGTGGTCGGCGAGAGCGGCGGTCGGCTCGTCCATCTGGATGACGCGGGCGTCGACCGAGAGCGCCTTGACGATCTCGACGATCTGCTGCTCGGCGACGGTGAGCGTGCGCACCGGGGCATCCGCATCGATCGTGTCGATGCCGAGATCGGCGAGCAGGGCGCGGGTCTCGGCGAGCATCGCCTTCTTGTCGACGAGACCGCGGCGCCGCGGTTCGCGGCCGAGGAAGACGTTCTGCGCGACGGTGCGCTCGGGCAGCAGGTTGAACTCCTGGAACACGGTCGCGAGCCCGGCCTGTGCGGCCTGCACGGGGTGGCTGAACGCCACCTCCGTGCCGCCGAGCGTGATGGTGCCGGCGTCGCGTTCGTAGACGCCCGCGAGGATCTTCATGAAGGTCGACTTGCCGGCGCCGTTCTCGCCGACGAGACCGTGCACCTCGCCCGGGCGGAGCGTCAGCCCGACCCCGTGCAGCACGGTGACGCCGAAGAACGACTTCTCGAGCCCGGTGGCCACGAGCACCGGTTCGCCGTCGAGTACGCGGGTCATTCCGCCACCTCCACCCAGTTGCCGCTCGCGGCACTCGCGAGCACGGCCTCGGTCACGCGCACGGCGCGGAGGCCGTCGCCGAAGAGCGGCAGCCCCTCGGGGGTCTGCCCGCCGATCGCCGCGTAGGCGTCGGCGACGAATGCGTTGAACGCGTCTTGATAGCCCATCGGATGCCCCGCCGGCACGAGCGACAGCCGTGCTGCATCGCGGGCGAGCCGGGCCGGATCGCGTTCGATCACGCTCGAGGCGTCGGTGCGTCCGAGCCAGAGGGTGTCGGGGCGCTCCTGCTCGAAGCGCACGCTCGCGTCGGTGCCCGAGAGCTCGATCGAGAGGGCGTTCTTGCGCCCCGGCGCGACCTGCGACACGAGCAGGGTGCCGACGGCGCCCGATGCGAGCTCGACGACGACCGCGACGAGGTCTTCGGTCGCGATGTCGTCGTGCGTGGCGCGGGCCTCGTACACGGTGCGGGTCGAGGCGTTGAGGCGGGTGATGCGTTCGCCCGCGACGAACTCGAGCAGGTCGACGAGGTGCGAGCCGATGTCGGCGAACGCGCGCGACGGGCCGCCGAGTTCGGCATCGACTCGCCAGTCGTCGTCGTGCGGGGCCGCGAGCCAGTCTTGCAGGTAGGTGCCCTGCACGCTGAGCAGGCGCCCGGTCTCGCCGCGGGCGACGCGCGCCCTGGCCTCGCGCGCCATCGGGTGGAAGCGGTAGACGAAGGGCACGGCGGCCACGAGACCGCGTTCCTCGGCGAGCGCGGTCAGCTCCGCGGCATCCGTCGCCGACGTCGCGAGCGGCTTCTCGCAGATCACGTGCTTGCCGGCCTCGAGTGCGGCGCGGGCGATCGCGGCGTGCGTCGTGTTCGGCGTGCAGACGTGCACGACGTCGATGCCGGGATCGGCGAGCAGTTGGTCGAGCGATTCGAAGGCCGTGTCGAGTCCGAGGCGATCGGCGGCGACGCGAGCGCTGGCGGCCGACGAGGAGGCACCCCCCACGAGCTCGGCCCGCGCGGCGCGAGCGGCCCGGGAATGCACGGCGGCCATGAAACCGCCGCCGACGAAGCCGGCACGTCTCGTGCGGGCTGGGGCGGTGACGTCCGTTGTCATGCTGGACATGCTGACACACTCCCGTCACCTTTTGCTAGTCCTTCGTCAAAAGTTGCCGGGTTCGTTACATCTTCGAGATTTGCCGACACGTCAAGCTGGTGTGCTTTACTCAGTGCATGGTGGACATCGGCCGCGGCTCGGCACTCGGCACCTCGGGGGCGAGCGAACTCTTCCAACTGCTGCGCGACGGCGCACCGCGCACCCGCGCCTCACTCGCGGCGAGCACCGGCCTCGCCCGCTCCACCATCGCGGCGCGCGTCGACGAACTCATGGATCTCGGACTCGTCTCCCCCGTCGCCGACGCCGCGTCGACCGGCGGGCGACCGCCCTCGCAGTTCGCCCTCAACCCCGGTGCCCGCATCGTGCTGGCCGCCGACCTGGGCGCCTCGCACGCCACGATCGCCGTCACCGACCTCGCCGGCACTGTGCTCACCGAGCATGGCGAGCCCCTCGATATCGCGCTCGGCCCCGAAGCCGTGCTCGGCTGGATGGTCGACACCGGCCACGCCCTCATCCGCGACCTCGGCCGCGACCGACGCGACCTCGCCGCGATCGGCGTCGGGGTGCCCGGGCCGGTCGAGTACTCCACCGGGCGACCCGTCAACCCGCCGATCATGCCCGGCTGGGACCGCTTCGACGTGCCGGGGTGGGTGCAGCAGCACCTCGAGGTGCCCGTGCTCGTCGACAACGACGTGAACATCATGGCCCTCGGCGAGCGCGCCCTCGCCTGGCCGCAGATCGAGCACCTCATGTTCGTGAAGGTCGCCACGGGCATCGGCTCGGGCATCATCTCGGGCGGTCTGCTGCAGCGCGGCGCGCAGGGCATCGCGGGCGACATCGGCCACGTGAGGGTGGCACGCGGCAGCGACGTGCCCTGCCACTGCGGCAACCGAGGCTGCCTCGAAGCCCTCGCCTCGGGCCCCGCGATCGCCCGGGCGCTGCGCGAGCAGGGCATCGAGGCGAACTCGGGCGGCGACGTCGTCGAACTCGTCAAGCGCGGCGACATCGATGCGATCCAGGCCGTGCGGCAGGCCGGGCGAGACATCGGCGAGGTGCTGACCGCCTGCGTCAGCCTCGTCAACCCCTCGGTCATCGCGATCGGCGGCGGCATGGCGCGGGCCGGAGAACACCTGATCGCGGGCGTGCGCGAGGTCGTCTACACGCGCTCGATGCCGCTCGCGACCGAGCACCTGTCGATCGTCGCCTCGGCCGCGGCCAAGAACGCCGGCGTGCTGGGGGCGAGCATGCTCGCGATCCACCACGCGCTCTCGCCCGAGGGCATCGACGCGCTCGCGGCACGCTGAGCGACGACGAGCCGGCCTCGAGCAGCGGAGCGGTACGCTCATGGGGTGCCCGACACCCCCTTCGCACTCTTCGATCTCGAGGGAGAGACGAGACCGGTCGCGGTCGACGAGCGCCCGCGGCATCCGTGTCACTCGCGCGTCGTGGCCGACTCGAGCGACCGGGTCGCGTGGCTCCGGGCCCGCTCGCGCGGCATCACGGCGACGGATGCCGCGAAACTCGCCTCGTTCGCCTCGGTGCGCTCCGCCGCGTGGGAGAAGCGCCACGGCAGCTCGTTCGGCGGCAGCCGCTTCACCGACCACGGCAAGGCGCGTGAGCCCGTCATCGCCGAGTGGGCCCGGCGCACGCACGGCATCGAGGCGTCGAGCCTGCTCTTCCACGCCGAGTACGACCGCCGGCACCTCGCGACGCCCGACGGCCTGCGCGTGACGCCGGGCGGCGCACTCGAACTCTGCGAGATCAAGACCACCTCACGCGCCTGGCGGGGCATCCCCCGCAGCTACCTGCGCCAGGTGTGGTGGCAGCAGTACGTGCTCGGGGCCGACCGCACGCTCGTCGTGTGGGAGCAGCACGACGACTTCGTTCCCGTGCGCGACGAGCCCGAGTACCGTTGGGTCGATCGCGACGACGACCAGATCGCGATCCTCGTGAGACTGGCCGACGAGCTCATCGCCGAACTCGCCGGAGGCTCCCGCCGATGACGACCGTCCTCCTGCACGGCCTCGGCTCCGATCGACGCCAGCCGCTCGAACTGCTCACGCCCGCCGTGCACGCCGCCGTCGGCGCCGACGAGCTCATCGTCGCGCCCGACATCCGCGCACACGGCGGCTTCCTCACCGTCGGCGAGCCCGACGACTTCCGGTTCGACCGGCTCGCCGCCGAGGTCGCGTTCACGGTGCGAGCGGCGATCGACGAGGCGGGCGCGCCGTCGCCCGAGGCGGGCGAGCCGCTCACCGTCATGGGCATCTCGCTCGGTGCGGCGCTCGCGCTCAGGCTCGCGCTCGACGAACTGCTGCCGATCGAACGCCTCGTGTTCGTGCGGCCCTCGTTCAGCGACCGTTCGCTGCCCGAGAACCTGCGCGCCTTCCCCGTGATCGGGCAGATCCTCGCCGACGCGGGGCCCGCGGGGGTCGACGAATTCCGCGAGCGCGCCGTCTACCAGCACGTCGCCGCGGTGTCGCCGGCGGGCGGGCGCGGGCTGCTCGCCCAGTTCACGGCACCCGACGCCGCACGACGGGCGATGCGGCTCGTCGAGATCCCGCGCAACCGCGCGTTCCGAGACGACGCCGAGCTCGCGGGGCTCGAGCGCCGCGGCATCCGCTCGCTCGTCATCGGGGCGCCGCGCGACCCCGTGCACCCCTACTCGCTCGCCGAGCGCTGGGCGGCGGGCCTGCGGGCACCGCTCGTCGAGCTGCCGGCACGAGACGACGGGCTGCCCGTGCAGACCGCGCTCGTACGCGAGGGCGTCGCGCGCTGGTTGCAGCACACGCGCGCCTGAGGCGGGCGTGCTCGGCTACTCGGCCCCGCCGGCGACCACCGCGCGGTCCGGCCACGCGACGCGACTGATGCCGAGGATTCCGGCCCCGACGAGCAGGATGAACGCGGCGATCGCGATGACGTAGACCGTCACCCCGCCGTAGCCGACGCCCGGCGCGACGTCGGGATTCAGGAACGGATACGGGTACCAGCCGACGACCGCGCCGCGGACCATCGTGTAGACCACCCACACGATCGGGAAGATCGCGATGGTCCAGATGCGATTCCACGCGATCGGCCGGCGACCCGGCGCGAGCACCCAGTCGAGCACCACGTAGAGCGGCGCCCAGACGTGCAGGATCTCGTTGGACCACGGCAGCGTCGTCGCCTGGTCGAGAGAGATGTCGCGCAGCAACAGGTTGTAGACCACGAACGTCGTCGCCATGTAGGTCACGACCGAGGCGCGGGCGAGGTTGAACCACTCGGGGTCGCGCGGCGCGCGGAACGCGTACCAGGCGCCGATGAACAGCGCGATCGCGGCCAGCGCATTCGAGAGGATCGTGAAGAAGCTCAAGAAGTTGACGACGAAGAGCGCCGGGTCGGGCACCATCGAGAGGCTCTTCGCGAACTGCCCGACGATCGCGACGACGATGGCCGCCGCCGCCGCGACCCTGACGATGCCCCAGACCGTTCGCATTCGCACTCCCTGTGTTCGCCGTGTCGTGTCGTCGTGCCGGATTCACCGTCGGATTCGCCGCGTCGGATTCGTCGTGCCGGATTCGCCGTCGCTCACTCGACGGTCGGTGCGATCATAGCGAGGGCGGCTAGTGTGCCAGTTGAGCCACAGGAGGGTGTGTCGATGCGGGCATTGGTGATCGATCAGACGGGCGGGCCCGAGGAGCTGCACATCGCAGAGGTGCCCGAGCCCGTTCGCATCAGCGACGAGGTCGTGGTGCGGGTCGTCGCGGCCGGGGTGAATCCGATCGACGCGAAGACGCGTGCGGGGCGGGGCGTGGCGCGCGCCATCCCGGCGTTTCCCGCCGTGCTCGGCAACGACTTCGCCGGTGTCGTCGAGGCGGTGCCGTACTCGGCGCACCCGCTGCAGCCGGGAGACCGGGTCTACGGCCTGGGCCGGGTGCCGCGCGTCGGCGGCAGCTATGCCGAACTCGTCTCGGTCGGCTCGATGAGCGTGACCCGCATGCCGGCGACGCTCTCGTTCGCCGAGGCGGCCGCGGTGCCGCTCGCCGCGCTCACCGCGTGGGGCGCGGTCGTCGACACCGCGCGCGTGCACGACGGCCAGCGGGTGCTCGTGCACGCGGGTGCCGGCGGGGTCGGGCATTTCGCCGTACAGTTCGCGGCGTATTTCGGAGCAAGGGTCACGACGACCGCGTCGGCGCGCAACGCCGAGTTCCTGTACGAACTCGGCGCGCTTCGCGTCGTCGACTACACGAGCGAGCGATTCGACGAGGTCGTCGCCGATCAAGACGTCGTCATCGACCTGGTCGGCAATGTGTCGGATGCCACGGGCTCGCGTTCGCTCGACACGCTCCGGCCGGGCGGACTGCTCGTGAACGTGCCGACCGGGTCATGGCCGACCATGGCCGAGGAGGCGTCGGCGCGAGGCATCCGCACGACCGGCTACTCGATGTCGCCCGACGCCCGCACCCTCTCGGTGATCACCCGGCTCATCGACGACGGCGCCGTGCGCGTGCACGTCGACCGCGAGCTGCCGCTCGAAGAGGGCGCCGAGGCGCATCGGCTCGTCGAGGCCGGGCACGTGCGCGGCAAGATCGTGCTGCGCGTCACGCCCGACCCCGCCTGAGCGATCAGCCTGCGCCCGCGTCGGTCGACGCGGGCCTCAGCCGGCGCGCGCGTCGAGCAGGGCGCTGCCGAGCTCGCTCCTGAGGTAGAGCACGCTGTGGCCGTACCTCGTCGAGACGAGCAGGCCGGCATCGCGCAGCGCCCGCAGGTGCTGATTCACGGCCGACGGCGTGACGCCGAAGCGCACGCCGAGCTCGGTCGACGACGCGGGGTCTCCGAGTGCCGAGAGCAGACTCGCCCGGGTCTCGCCGAGGATCGCGGCGACCGCAGCCGGGTTCGCCACGCGCTCGTTCTCCCACAGTGCGCCCTGCCCGCGCGCCGGGTACATGATCATCGGCGGGCCGTCGCCGACGGGCGCCGACCCCCGGCGCGTGAACATCGTCGGCACGAGGGTGAGGCCGAGGCCGTCGATGCGCTGCTCGCGCTCGACCGGCTGGCGCAGCCGCACCTCGACGACGTCGTCGGCGTACCCGACCGTGGCCGAGATGCCGTTCAGCATGGTCGAGAGCCCGCTCTGCGCGATCTGCCGGCCCCGGTAGACGACGTCGGCCTCGAGCACGGCCCGCATGCGAGGCCAGTACGGCGCGAACGAGGCATCCCAGAGCTCGTGCAGGGCACGCACGATGCGGCGGATGGCAACGCCCGGCGACCCCTCGAACACCGCGGGCACATGTCCGTGCACCGCGACGAGGTCGCCGATGAACGTCTCGGGCGGCGTCTCCAGCAGTTGCTCGAACTCGTCGTCGAGCCGGGTCAACGGCGACTCGGGCCGGGGGTTCAGGAAGTCGGGGGTCCAGAGCCGATCGTCGATGAGCCCGCCGAGCGCCTCGACATCGAGGTCGGCCCGTGCCGCCTCGGTGCGGCGCAGCCAGGGCAGCTGCAACGGGAAGCGCGCCGGGTCGTCGATCGCGCGCAGCGACAGGCCGAGTTCGCAGAGCGGGGAGATGCCGAACCGCACGGCGGCGACGTCGCCCTCGTTGAGCACGTATCGCAACATGTAGCGCAACGCTACATCAATTTCGCCGGTTCGACGGGTCTGGCAGAACTGTACGAGTGAGCCCTACCTCTTCGACACCCGACACCGGAACCGTACCGACGATCGACCATGCGGCCGGCGCCGAGGCCGACCCCGAGAACGGCAAGCCCTCGTTCATCGCCCGCCTCGCAGCATCCGTCTCCGACCCGGTGCTGCGCATCCTCGTCGGCGCGACCATGATCTCGCGCGTGGGGCGCGGCATCTTCATCGCCGTCACGGTGCTCTACTTCACCTTCATCGTCGGCCTCCCGCCGCAGGAGGTCGCGATCGTGCTCGCCGCGGCGAGCGCGGCCGGCGTCGTCGCCGCACTCGGCGGCGGCTGGCTCGCCGACCGGTACAGCGCCAAGCGCCTCATCATCGCCTTCACCGCGATCGAGGGCGTCGCCCTCATCGCGTACGTCTTCGCCGGCGACTTCGTCACCGCGCTTGTGATCGCCGTCGTCTGCGGCACCTTCGAACAGGGGGCGAACTCGGTGCGCTCGGCGATCATCGCTCGCGCCTTCACGGGCGAGAGCCGGGTGCACGCACGCGCCGTGCTGCGCAGCGTCACGAACGTCGCCATCGCCGTCGGCGCCGGGCTCGGCGCGATCGCCCTCGCCATCGGCACCGCAGAGGCGTACCGTGTCCTCATCGTCAGCGCCGGCGTGCTCTATCTGCTCGGCATCATCCAGCTCGTGCGCCTGCCGTCGCGGGTCGACGCCCCGGCACGTGAGTCCGTCGCGCCCGTGACCACCGAGACCGGTTCGGTCGATGCCGAGGCGAGCGCCGAGGCGGCCGCCGCCGAGAAGCGCTCGTGGCGCCGGCACTCGCCGTGGCGCGACCCCCGCTACCTGCTGCTGACCGCCCTCAGCGCGATCTTCGGCATGCAGTTCGGCGTCGCAGAGCTCGGAGTGCCGCTCTGGATCGCCCGAGAGACCGCGGCCCCCGAAACGGTCGTCGCGGCCCTCCTCATCCTCAACACCGTCATCGTCGTGATCTTCCAGGTGCCGCTCTCGCGCGGCACGCACGATCTGCGCATCGCCGCCCGGGTGTCGGGCATCGCCGCGTGGCTCATGGCGGCGGCGTGCTTCGTGTACGCCTCGGCGGCGGGGCTCCCGGTGGGCTTCGCGATCGCCGTGCTCGTCGCCGCCGCGACGGTGCACGCCTTCGCCGAGGTGCTCTCGCAGGCGGGCGGCTGGGGCCTCAGCTTCGAGCTGGCCGACCCCGTGCGGGCCGGCGCCTACCAGGGCGTGTTCGGCATGGGTTACACGGTCGGCGCCCTCGCAGCCCCGCTCGTCGTCAACGCGACCGCGATCTCGCACGGGTTCTCGGGCTGGGCGGTGCTCGCGGCGATCTTCCTCGCCTCGGGGCTCGGCACGTGGGCGCTCGCGCGGCGAGCGGCCCGCATGGCATGATCGGCGCATGACCGAACCCACCGCTCCGCTGCCGGCCCACTCAGAAGACGGCCGGTCGTTCACGGTTCCGGATGCCTCGGGCACGCCCTTCATCGCCGGCACCCTGTTGCTCGTCTCGACCGCGGAGGGCCGACAGCTCGCGCTCGTCGAAGAGCGCGAGTCGACGGCCGAGGGCGAGCCCGAGGCCCTGCACGGGCGCATCCTCGGCGCGATCGACGGCACCCGGTTCGACCCGCGCGGCGGCTCGGCCTTCGTCGGTGCCGAGGTCGCCGTCGCCGACGCCGCGACGATCGACCTCGTGCACGCGGCGATGGGCGCCACCCTCGAAATCGGCGTCAACCTCAGCCCGCCGCTGCGCCCGGCGCGACTGCTCGCCCACCGGTTCAATCGGCACACCTTCTGGTGCGGGCAGAGCGGTTCGGGCAAGACCTACGCACTCGGCGTCGTGCTCGAACAGCTCATCGCGCACACCGCGCTGCCCATCGTCGTGTTCGACCCGAACTCCGACTTCGTGCGGCTCGGCGAGCTGAACCCCGGGGCCGCCGGGCCGACCGCGGAGTTGCTGCGACAGCGCGACATCCGTGTGCTGCGACCGAACACCGCCGGAACCGAGCCACTGCGCGCCCGCTTCACGACGATGACCATGGAGGCGAAGGCCGCGGTGCTGCGACTCGACCCCGTGGCCGACCGCGAGGAGTTCAACGCCGCCGTGCACCTCGCCGACACGCTCCGCGCGGTCGAGACGCACGAGCTGCTGCCCGACCTCCTCGGCTCCGACGACCCGGCACGGCGGGCACTCGGCCTGCGCATCGAGAACATGGGCCTGCTCTCGTGGGAGGTGTGGGCGGCCAGAGGCCGCGAGGCGACGTCGATCATCGATGAGCGACCGGATGCCACGGTGCTCGACCTCGGCGGATTCTCGACGCCCGACCAGCACCTCGTCGTGGCGCTCTCGGTGCTCGACGAGCTCTGGGCGCGCCGCGAGGAGCGCCGGCCCGTGCTGCTCGTGATCGACGAGGCGCACAACCTCTGCTCGCCCGCCCTGACCTCGCCGCTCGCCGTCGCGGTGCGCGAGCGGCTCGTGCAGATCGCGGCAGAGGGGCGCAAGTTCGGGCTGTGGCTGCTGCTCTCGACGCAGCGGCCGTCGAAGGTCTCCCCCGGCATCATCTCGCAGTGCGACAACCTCGCCCTCATGAAGATGAGCTCGCCCGTCGACCTCGACGGGCTCGCAACCTACTTCGGCTACGCACCGACCGCGCTCATCGCACGCTCACCGTGGTTCCGGCAGGGCGAGGCGCTCTTCGCAGGCGGCTTCGTGCCCGCGCCGACACTGCTGTCGATGAATGCGCGGCTCACGCCCGAGGGCGGCAGCGACGTGGGCGTGCCGCTGCGCTGACCGGCAGCGGGTCGGGCCGGCGGGCCGGCGGGCCGGCGGGCCGGCGGGCCGGCGGGCCGGCGGCAGCGCGTCTATCCGGCGGGCGACGAGGCGACGGCCAACGGCCGCTCCAGCACCCAGTCGTTCTCGACGCGCCCACCGACCGTGAAGTGCTTCCGCCCGACCTTCGCGAACCCGTGACGCTCGTAGAACGCGATCGCCCGGGCGTTCTCCTCGTTGACGCCGAGCCACGCCGTGGCGGCCCCGGCCGCGCGTGCCGCATCGAGCGACGCGCGCATGAGCGCCGCACCGGCACCCGTGCCGTGCGACGCGGCGTGCACGTAGACCTTGCTGAACTCGATCGCCGGTCGCACCGTGACCGCGCGAGCGGCGTCGGCGTCGACCGGTTCGCCGGCCACGAGCATCGTGTAGCCGAGGAGGCTCGAGTCGTCCGGCGCCTCCGCGACGAGCAGGATCCGCTCGCGATCGGCGAGGTAGGCCTCGAAGTGGTCCACCCCGAAGTTTCGCGCGATGAAGTCGGCGATCGCCTCGGGCGTCGTGTGCGGCGGGCACGCGAGCGGGAACGTCGCGGCGGCGAGCGACGAGAGCGCAGCGGCATCCGTCATCGCGGCTGGTCTGATGCGAACGGCAGTCGACTGGGTCACGAGCACCGATTCTGGCAGATGCGTCGGGCGCAGCGAAGGGGCCGCCCCGACCGTGGCACCTCCGGGATCGCCGGATGCGGTCGGGGCGGCCCCTTCGGGCCCTGCCTCTGCCTCAGAGGAAGCGCGCGTACGCGCCGACGGTGAGGAAGGTCGGGAACTCGGGCTCGAGCGCGACACTGCGGAACACCGAGATCGCGTCGTCGAAGCGGTCGCCCTCGAAGCGCGGCAGCGCGGCGACGGCCTCGGCCATGAGCCGCACGATCGAGGTCTGGTCGATGCGGGTGCCCTCGGCGGTGACCGTGTTCTCGTTCAGCCACTGCCAGATCTGCGAGCGCGAGATCTCGGCCGTCGCGGCATCCTCCATGAGGTTGTCGATCGCCGCGGCGCCCGTGCCGCGCAGCCAGGACTCGATGTAGCGGATCGCGATCGAGATGTTGCCCCGCACGCCGCCCTCGGTGACCTCGCCGCCGATCGACGGGATGTCGAGCAGCTCGGCCGCCGTCACGTGCACGTCGTCGCGGAGGCGGTCGACCTGGTTCGGCCGGTCGCCGAGCACGGCGTCGAACTCGGCCCTCGCCGTGGGGATCAGGTCGGGGTGCGCCACCCACGTGCCGTCGAAGCCGTCGCCCGCCTCGCGGCGCTTGTCTGCCGAGACCGCAGCGAGCGCGCGCTCGGTCACCTCGGGGTCGCGGCGGTTCGGGATGAACGCGCTCATGCCGCCGATGGCGTGCGCCCCGCGCTTGTGGCACGTGGCGACGAGCAGCTCGGTGTAGGCCCGCATGAACGGCACCGTCATCGTAATCGCCTTGCGGTCGGGCATGACCCAGCGGCGACCGCGCGAGCGGAAGGTCTTCACGATCGAGAAGATGTAGTCCCAGCGCCCGGCGTTCAGCCCGGCGCAGTGGTCGCGGAGTTCGTAGAGGATCTCGTCCATCTGGAACGCGGCCTGGATCGTCTCGATGAGCACCGTTGCGCGTACCGTGCCCTGCGGGATGCCGAGCCGGTTCTGGGCGTAGACGAAGATGTCGTTCCAGAGCTTCGCCTCGCGGTGCGACTCGAGCTTCGGCAGGTAGAAGTACGGCCCGCGGCCCGCGGCGATGAGCGCCTGCGCGTTGTGGAAGAAGTACAGGCCGAAATCGACGAGCGAGCCCGAGGCGTGCATCGCGCGCCCCGCCCGGTCGTGGAACTTCAAGTGCTTCTCGACGAGGTGCCAGCCGCGCGGGCGCATCACGATCGTCGGCGTCTCGCCGGCCGGCCGCTCGACGCGGTACTGCTTGCCCTCGGGACTCGTGAACTCCAGGCGGCCGCGCACCGCGTCGAAGAGGCTCAGCTGCCCCTCGATGACGTTCGCCCAGGTGGGGCTCGTGGCGTCCTCCTGGTCGGCGAGCCAGACCTTCGCGCCCGAGTTCAGCGCGTTGATGGCCATCTTGCGGTCGGTCGGGCCGGTGATCTCGACGCGGCGGTCTTCGAGGCCGGGGCCCGCACCGGCGACGCGCCAGTTCGGGTCGTTCCTGATCGACTCGGTCTCGGGCAGGAACTTCGGGTCACGGCCGTTCGCCGCATCGACCCGGGTCTGCAGGCGCACGGCGAGAAGTTCGTGCCGGGTGCCGGCGAAGCGGTCGTGCAGCTCCGCGAGGAAGGCGAGCGCCTCGGGCGTGAGGATCTCGCCGTACCGCTCGGAGAACTCAGTGCGCTCGCCGAGCGGTGCCGTGACCTCGATGCGCGGTTCGACGGTCTGGAAGCTGGCGGTGGCGCGCTTGGGCTCGAACGGGGTGGTGGATGCCGCGGCATCCGTTCGTTCTCGTTCAAGGGTCATTGCCGGTGTGGTGTTCATGGTCGTGTCTCCTTCGGTATCGCTGGTCGAGTAGGCCCGCCAGGGCCGTATCGAGGCCGGGTGAGGGGTCTCGATACGCGCTTCGCGCTACTCGACCACCGGAATCAGAACTGGTCTTCCTCGGTCGATCCGACGAGGGCGAGGGTTGCGCTGTTGGGGTTCAGCGCGGTGGCGATCTGGTCGAAGTAGCCGGTGCCGACCTCGCGCTGGTGGCGCGTGGCGGTGTAGCCGGATGCCTCCGAGGCGAATTCCGCCTCCTGGAGCTCGACGTAGGCCGACATGTGACGCTCGCTGTAGTCCTTCGCGAGCGTGAACATGCCGTGGTTCAGGGAGTGGAAGCCCGCGAGGGTGATGAACTGGAACGCATAGCCCATCGACGCGAGCTCGCGCTGGAACTTCGCGATCTGGTCGTCGTCGAGGTGTCGCTTCCAGTTGAACGAGGGCGAGCAGTTGTAGCTCAAGCGCTTGCCAGGGAACTTCTCGTGCACGGCCTCGGCGAAGCGGCGTGCGAGGTCGAGGTCGGGCTCGGCCGACTCGACCCAGAGCAGGTCGGCGTACTCGGCGTAGGCGAGGCCGCGCGCGATGACCGGCTCGATGCCGTTCTGCACCTCGTAGAAGCCCTCGGCGGTGCGATCGCCCGTGACGAACTGCCGGTCGCGCTCGTCGTGGTCGCTCGTGAGCAGCGTCGCGGCGAGGGCGTCGGTGCGGGCGATGATGATCGACGGCACGCCGGCGACATCCGCTGCCAGGCGTGCGGCGTTGATCGTGCGGATGTGCTGCGACGTGGGCACGAGCACCTTTCCGCCCATGTGGCCGCACTTCTTCTCGCTCGCGAGCTGGTCCTCCCAGTGCACGCCCGCCGCGCCGGCCTCGATCATCTGGTGCATGAGCTCGTAGGCGTTCAGCGGGCCGCCGAAGCCGGCCTCGGCGTCGGCGACGATGGGGGCCATCCAGTCGCGCTCGCCGTCGGGGCCCTCGGTGCCCTGCTCGATCTGGCCCGCGCGCAGCAGCGCGTTGTTGATACGGCGCACGACGGCGGGAACCGAGTTCGCGGGGTAGAGCGACTGGTCGGGGTAGGTCTGGCCGCTGAGGTTCGCGTCGGCCGCAACCTGCCAGCCGCTCAGGTAGATGGCCTTCAGGCCCGCGCGCACCTGCTGCACGGCCTGGTTGCCGGTGAGGGCGCCGAGCGCGGCCGACCACTGCGGATCCTCCATGCGCTCGAAGGCGTTGCCCGTGTTCTGCCGGATGTCCTGCCAGAGCTTCTCGGCGCCGCGCTTGGCGAGCGTGCGCTCCTCGCGCACCGGCCCGCGGAGGGCGATGACGTCGTCGGCCGAGTAGTCGCGGCTGACGTCGTTCCAGCGCGGGTTCGCGTCCCATTCGAGCTGCAGCTCGGCTGCGGTCTGGGTCTGGTCGCCGGGGCGGTTGGTGCTCATGGTCGTGCTCCTTCAGTGCAGCGGGCGGATGCTTCGTGGTGCTCCGTTCGGCGTCTGCTTCGGCGCCGTCGGGGTGGCTGTGCATCCACTCTGCGCCCGGTCGAAGTCCCCGACCCGGCGATTCGGGGGGTGAACTTTCGGCGTTCTTCTGCGCCGCAGAAGGATCCGGTTGCGTGCGCACACCACAGGAGATGCGCGAACGGGCATTTGATGCCGCCTCCTCACAATTCAGACGGCATCTACTGCCCGTTCGGCCCAGAAGTTGGGTCGCCAGGCGAGAGAGGCGGGCCACGCGGCATCCATTGTGTTACCTTGTAGTTCTATGTACCTGACAGTTCAAGGTATGTGGCAGTACAAGGTATGGAGGACCCATGCGCATCGGCAAAGACCTCGTCGCGGCCGCCGCGACTCCGGTCGTGCTCGGCATCCTCGCCGAGGGCGAGTCGTACGGCTACGCGATCCTGCAGCGCATCACGGCGCTCTCGGGCGGCGAGCTCGAGTGGAGCGACGGCATGCTCTACCCCCTCCTGCACCGCCTCGAACGGCTCGGTCACGTGCACTCCGAGTGGCGGCAGTCGTCTGCCGGCCGCCCGCGCAAGCACTACCGCCTGAGCGATCAGGGCGCCGCCGTGCTCGCCGAGCAGCACCGGCAGTGGTCGGTCGTCGGCGACATGCTGAGCAAGGTCTGGCCCGACGACGGCGGGCCGCGTCTGCGACTCGCGCTCGGGGAGGCCTGAGATGCCGCACGAACTGCCCGGCGACGCGACCGGCGACCGGCCGAATGACCGGTCCGGCGAACTCGACGAACTCGTCGCCTCCTGGCGGCACTGGATGCAGCGACGCGACGCCATGACGACCGCCGACCTCGACGAACTCGAGAGCCACCTGCTCGACACCGTCGACCACTTCGTCGAGGTGGGGCTCGCGCCCGACGAGGCGTTCCTCGTGGCGGTGAAGCGGCTCGGCGCCACCGACGAGCTCTCGCGCGAGTACGCCCGCGAGCACTCCGAGCGGCTCTGGAAGCAGCTCGCGGTCTCAGAACCCCCGGCCGCTGAAGCGAGCACGCCGCGGGCCGGCGGGCGGCTCGGCGGGCGGGCCGGCGGACTCGCCGTCGTCCTGCTGCTCGGCGCCGCCGCGGGTCTCGCCGTGAAGGCGGTCGACCTCGTCACCGACGACCCGTCGACGGTCGCCCTGAACGCCGCCGTCATCGTGCTGCCATTCCTCGCGTTCTGGTTCGCGTGGCGGCGCCGCACGTCTGCGAGCGTGCTCGTCGTCGTCGGCTCGGTGTTCGTCGTGGTCGGGCTCGCGCTCAACCTGTACCCGTTCGCGGGCCCGGATCACGGCAGCTCCGTGGCGGCGATGACCTCGGCCACCGGAGTCCTCGCGATGGTCGGCTCGTTCGTCGCGCTCTGGCTGACGGTCGGCATCGCCTATGTCGGCGACGACTGGCGAAGCGAGCGCACCCGCATGGACTTCGTGCGCTTCAGCGGCGAGTGGTTCGTGTACTACGTGCTGATCGCACTCGGCGGTGGCGCGCTCTCGCTGCTCACGATCGCGGTGTTCGCCTCGATCGGGGTCGACGTGGCCGTGTTCGTCGGCGAGTGGGTGCTGCCGCTCGGCGCCGCGGGCGCCGTGCTCGTGGCGGCGTGGCTCGTGGGCGCCAAGCAGCGCGTCATCGAGAACATCGCGCCCGTGCTGACGAAGGTCTTCACGCCGCTGTTCACACTCATGATGCTCGCGCTCATCGTCGCGGCGATCGTGCAGTGGAACCTCGTCGATGCGAGCCGCGACCTGCTCATCGCCTTCGACCTCGTGCTCGTCGTCGTGGTCGCCCTGCTCGTGTACTCGATCTCGGCGCGCGACCCGCTGCTCGCGCCCGGGTGGTTCGACCGGCTGCAAGCGCTCATGCTCGCGTGCGCGCTCGTGCTCGACGCGATCGTGCTCGTCGCCATGGTCGGGCGCACGGGCGAGTTCGGCTTCAGCGCGAACAAGACGGCCTCGCTCGGGCTGAACCTCATCCTCGCCGCCAACCTCGTGTGGGCGATGCGGCTGCAGATCGGGTTCCTGCGCCGCCGCACCGGCTTCGCCGCACTCGAGCGGTGGCAGACGAGCATGCTGCCGGTGTACTTCGCGTGGGCGGCGGTGCTCGTGCTGGTCTTCCCGCCGGTGTTCGACTTCGTGTGAGCGGTGGAGGTGGGCCGAACTGCCGGTCGGCAGCGCCGGCCTCGCAGCCGTGCGCCCCGAGTTCGTGGGCATCGAAGCGGATGTCGCGGCTGCCGCCTCCGATACGGGCAACACCGCCCGGGGCACACTGATCGGCGTGTCCCATCTCGGCGAGACCATGCAGTACCTCGTGCTGCGGCGAGCCGGAGACTCGGCGGCCGACTTCGCCCGCACGGTCGGGGGCGGCTGAGCGAACGCTCGTGCGCGCCGAAGACAGAAGCAGGGCGGGAGCGATGCTCCCGCCCTGCTCCGTGCGGCGCCGAAGCGCCCTCGGCTCAGCCCGCGCAGACCTCGCCGAGGCCCGCGATGCCCGCCTGCAGCGACGTGGCCTGCTCGGTCAGCTTCGTCAGGTCGGCGTTCGCCGGGTCGGCGATGACCGCGTCGAGGAACACGGTGTACTCGGTCATCGCGGCGGAGGCGCCGTTCGCGGCCTCGACGACGTCGACATTGGTCACCTTCGTCGCGGCCTCGCTCATGCTCACCTCGGTCGCCTTCAGCGCGGCGACCGCGGCGGCCGGGTCGCCCGAGAGCGCGTCGGACGAGCCGCCGGTGAGGGCGACGAGCTCGTCGAGGCTGCCCTTCATGATCTCGCACGCCGCTTCGGGCGACTGATCGGCGACGGCCTCGGTCTCGCTCGTCGCCTCCGACTTCGTGTCGGTTGCGGTGTCGGAGTTCGATGCGCCGGCGGCGGCGCAGCCGGTGAGAAGCAGCGCGAACAGGGCGAGCGAAGCTGCGGCGATCGGGCGTGGTGCGGTCATTTTGATATTCCCCTTCGGATCGGGGCCGATCCGACCCCCGCGCCATCCAATCAGCCGTCCCGCTCAGTCGCGATGGGGAGCGCTCCCCGTCGCGGCGAGCCGCTCGCCGAGGAACTCGAACATCCGCTCCCGCTCGTCGAACGCCCGGTTCGGCGGGTCTTCTCGCACGCCCCCGGTGAGCACGGAGTGGGCGGGCGCCGGCGTTCCGTCGGCGGCGTCGGCACCCGACGGGATGCGCACGATCCGCACCGCGCGACCGAGGTGCCGTTCGAGCGTGGCCAGTCTCGCATCCCCCGAGGTGCGGTCTCTCGTGAAGCGGAGTCCGAGCACGCACGGCGCCGCGCCGTCGCGGTCGGTCGCATAGCGTTCGAGCGCGTTCGCGGGCACGCCGATGCTGCGCGCCCGCGACGGGCTCACGGCGAACGGCGCCGCGGGCTGGCTGACGACGGTGGCGAGGATCTCGTCGGTCGTCACCGCGGTCGCGATCGCGAACCCTCCGGTGAAGCACATGCCGACGATGCCGACGCCCCGGCCCGAGGTTCGCGACGCGAGATCACGCGCGACGAGCCGGAGGAAGTCGGTGATCTGCCCCCGCAGGTCGAGCGAGAACGCGCGGAACTCCGCCATGACGCAGAGCTTGGCCAGCGTCGCGACCTGGGCGAGCACGCCCGGTCGGCGGCCCGGCACGCCGAAGAGCGACGGCATGACCACGGTGAACCCGTGCTCGACGAGCAGGTCACCGAGCTCGATCGTGCCCGGCATGATGCCGGGGATCTCGGGCAGCAGGATGACACCCGGCCCTTCGCCGCGCTCGAGGCACTCGACGGCGAGCGTGCCGTCGGAGACCATCGTGCGCCGCCAACGGCCGAGTCCGTGCACCGCGTCGACATCCGTCATCAGCTGCTCCGTTCGATCGATTGCGGCCCGCATATGAGCTAGCGTGACACGCGTGACCCGCACCCTCGTGATCATCGACATCCAGAACGACTACTTCGCGGGCGGGGCGCACCCGTTGGTCGGCCCCGACGCGGCCGCCGCGAACGCCGCTCGCCTGCTCGCGTCGCATCGCGAGGCGGGCCAGCCGGTCGTGCACGTGCAGCATGTGTGGGATGCCGCTGATGCGACGTTCTTCCGCCCCGGCACGAGTGGCGTCGACATCCACGCGGCGGTCGCGCCGCAGGGCGGTGAACCCGTCGTTGTCAAGGCGAACCCCAACGCGTTCCTCGACACCGACCTCGACGCCCGCCTGCGCGAGGCCGGGGCCGACGTCGACGGGGTCGTGATCGTCGGCATGATGTCGAGCATGTGCGTCGATGCGACGGTGCGAGCCGCCGCCGACGCCGGCTACTCCGTGACGGTCGCCCACGACGCGTGTGCGGCCCCCGACCTCGAGTTCGGCGACACCGTGGTGCCGGCGGCGCTGGTGCACGCCGCGTTCATGGCGGCTCTCGGCGACAGCTACGCCGAGGTCGTCTCGACCGACGAGCTGCTCGCCGACCGGTAGCTCGAATTCGCAGAACCGCGACATTTCCCCTCGGCTTCCGCTGATCGCCGCGTAATCCGGGCGCCATCCGGGCATCGCCCCGCCGGCACGCAGAACATTCGCGGTTCTTCTATTTGCGACATCCCGTCGCTCGTGTGACCATCGAAGGCATGATCACCGCGGATCTCAGCCCGAGCGCCTCCCCCGGCCTCGCCGAGCCGCGCGCCGACGAGGTCGACGCGCTCACGCTCGGCCGCCGCATCCGCGACCGCCGCACGGCGCGCGGACTGACGCTCGGCGAGCTCGCCGCCGCGATCGACCGCGCACCGTCGCAGGTCTCGGCGATCGAGAACGGCAAGCGCGAACCCCGGCTCTCGATGCTGCGCACGATCGCCCTCGCGCTCGGGACATCCGTCGACGAATTGTTGCGAACGGATGCCCCCTCGGCCCGCGCCGCCCTCGAGATCGCCGTCGAACGCGCCCAGCGCGGGCCGGTCTTCGCGGCCCTCGGCTTGCCCGCCTTCCGCGTCGCGAAGGGCATGAACGACCAGACCCTGCAGACGATCCTGAGCCTCGCCAACGAGATCGACCGCCTGCACCGCGAGCGCGCCGCGACCCCTGAAGAGGCGCGGCGGGCCAACGCCCAGCTGCGCGCCGAGATGCGGGCGCGCGACAACTTCTATCCCGAGCTCGAGGCGAAGGCCGCCGAGCTGCTCGAGGCGGTCGGCCACACGGGTGGCCCGGTCTCGCATCAGCTGGTCGCCGACATGGCGAGCCACCTCGGCTACTCGCTGCACTACGTGGGCGACCTGCCGCATTCGACCCGCTCGGTGACCGACAAGCGCAACGGACGCGTCTACCTGCCGACGCAGCAGTCGCCGTCGCGCGACTCGCGCTCGCCCATCCTGCAGGCGCTCGCGAGCCATCTGCTCGGCCACGAGGAGCCGCGCGGCTACGCCGACTTCCTGCGCCAGCGCATCGAGACGAACTACCTGACCGCCGCGATCCTGCTTCCCGAGCAGGCCGCCGTGCGGTTCCTGACCGAGGCGAAGAACCTGCGCCGCATCTCGATGGAAGAGCTGCGCGACGCCTTCGCCGTCTCGTACGAGACCGCCGCGCACCGGTTCACGAACCTCGCGACCGCGAGGCTCGGCATCCCCGTGCACTTCACGAAGGTGCACGAGTCGGGCACGATCATCAAGGCGTACGAGAACGACCGCGTGCGGTTCCCGTCTGATGCGCTGGGCGCGATCGAGGGCACGACGATGTGCCGCAACTGGACGGCCCGCACCGTCTTCGACGTCGAAGACCGGTTCAGCCCCTGGTACCAGTACACCGACACGCCCTCGGGCACCTTCTGGTGCACGTCCCGCATCGAGAAGGCGAAGGAGGGCGAGTACTCGGTGTCGGTCGGCGTGCCGTTCGAGCACGTCAAGTGGTTCCGCGGTCGCGAGACACCGCATCGTGCGGTTTCACGGTGCCCCGACCCCGCCTGCTGCCAGGCGCCGACGGGGTTGGCAGATCGATGGGCGGATGCCTCGTGGCCGGCCGCCCGCACCCCGACCTCACTGCTCGCGGCGCTGCCGACGGGCACCTTCCCCGGCGTCGACCAGACCGAGGTGTACCAGTTCCTCGAGGCGCACGCGCCGGCGACGCCGGTCGAGTAGCGCGCCGCGGGCAACCTGTCCGGCCGCGAGCCGATGTCGAGACACGACGCGCTGGCGACGCTCGGCCCGCTCGGGGAGGATGGAAGCACCACAACTGCATCGGAGTGATCCCCGTGGGAACCACCGTCTTCGAACGACAGAAGCCGCCGGCATCCGTCATCGCCCATTCGCTCGAGAACACCGCCCACTCGGTGTTCTGGCTCGACGACCTGCCCGAGGGCGCGGTGGGCGGCCGACCGAAGCTCACCGGCGACCACGTCGCCGACCTCGTCATCGTCGGCGGCGGCTACACCGGCCTCTGGTCGGCGGTGCTCGCCAAGCGCCGCACCCCCGACGCCCGCATCGTGCTCGTCGAGGCGAAGAGCATCGGCTGGGCGGCATCCGGTCGCAACGGCGGCTTCTGCGAGGCGAGCCTCACGCACGGCGACGAGAACGGCAAGGCCCGCTGGCCGAAGGAGATGCCGACGCTGCACCGCCTCGGCATCGAGAACCTCGACGCGATCGGCGCGGCCGAGGCCGAGTACGGCATGGACTTCCACTTCGAGCGCACGGGCATGCTCGCGCCGGCGATCGAGGAGCACCAGATCGAGTGGCTGCGCGACTGGTACGCCGAGTCGGTCGAGCACGGTGAAGAGGGCGTCGTCTTCCTCGACCAGGAGGCCATGCGGGCATCCGTGGCGTCGCCGACCTACCTGGCGGGCATCTGGGAGCAGCGCACGAACGCCATGGTCCACCCCGCGCGCCTGGCCTCAGAGCTCGCGCGCGTCGCCGAAGAGTTCGGCGTCGAGATCTTCGAGCACTCCCCCGTCAAGCGCATCGACACCCCCGGCTCGACCGGCGCCGTCTCGGTCATCACCGAGGGCGGCCGCATCGACGCCGCACACGCGGTGCTCGCGACCAACGTGTTCCCGTCGCTCCTGAAGCGCAACCGCCTGATGACGGTGCCCGTCTACGACTACGTGCTCATGACCGAGCCGCTGTCGAACGAGCAGCTCGCCGACATCGGGTGGAAGGACCGCCAGGGCATCGGCGACATGGCCAACCAGTTCCACTACTACCGGCTCTCGAAAGACAACCGCATCCTCTTCGGCGGCTACGACGCGATCTACAACTACGGCCGCAAGGTGCGCTCGGAATACGAGAACCGCCCAGAGACCTGGCAGAAGCTCGCGAGCCACTTCTTCACGACCTTCCCGCAGCTCGAGGGCCTGCAGTTCAGCCACCAGTGGGCGGGTGCGATCGACACGAGCACGCAGTTCACGGCGTTCTTCGGCACCGCGCGCGACAACCGCGTCGCCTACGCGGCGGGCTTCACGGGCCTCGGCGTCGGGTCGACCCGGTTCGCCGCCGAGGTCATGCTCGACCTGCTCGAGGGCCGCGACAACGAGCGCACGCAGCTCGAGATGGTGCGCAAACGCCCGTTGCCCTTCCCGCCCGAGCCCGCCGCGTCGATGGGCATCAACGCGACCCGTTGGTCGCTCGACCGCGCCGACCACAATCGTGGCAAGCGCAACATCTTGTTGAAGACCCTCGACGCCCTCGGACTGGGGTTCGACTCGTGAGCGGCGACATGCTGCGGCTCATCGCCGGTGCGGTGACGGATGCCGCGGGGCTCGTGCTCGATCACCAACCCGTGCCGGCCGAGCAGGTCGTGGCGGGCACGCCCGCCACCGGGTACCGGGCGCTCGACTCGTCCGACGCCGGCGAGATCGGCGTGTGGGAGATGACGGTCGGCGCGATGCGCGACGTCGAGGTCGACGAGGTCTTCGTCGTGCTCGCGGGCGCCGCGACCGTCGAGTTCGAGCACGTGCCCTCGACCGGCCGCCCGGCCGACCCGATCATCCTCGCCCCCGGCGTCGTCGTGCGCCTCGAGGCCGGCATGACCACGATCTGGACGGTGCGCGAGACGCTCCGCAAGGTATTCATCTCGCGCTGAGACGCGAACCCGACGTTCATCCCCGAAGACAATCTCGAAGAAGAGGATCCCATGGCGAAGTATCGAGTGCAGAACCCCGCGACCGGCGAGATCGTCGAGACGTTCGAGGCCGCGACCGACGAGCAGATCGAGCAGACGCTCGCCGCTGCCGACTCCACCTACCGCGAGTGGCGCGAGTGCAGCGTGCAAGAGCGCGCCGCGGCCGTCAAGCGCGTGGCCGAGCTGTTCATCGAGCGCAAAGACGAGCTCGCGCGGCTCATCGCCGTCGAGATGGGCAAGTCGATCGCCGAGTCGCTCGACGAGGTCGAGTTCGCCGCGTCGATCATCGACTACTACGCCGTGTACGGGCCCGGCCTGATCACCGAGCACGAGATCCCGAGCACGATCCCCGGCAAGGCCGTCATCGAGCAGCTGCCCGTGGGCGCCCTGCTCGGCGTGATGCCGTGGAACTTCCCGTACTACCAGGTGGCGCGCTTCGCGGCGCCGAACCTCGTGCTCGGCAACACCATCATCCTGAAGCACGCCGACATCTGCGCGCGATCGGCCCTCACGATCCAAGAGATCATGGAGGAGGCCGGCGTTCCCGTCGGCGGCTACCAGAACGTGTTCGCCTCGCACGACCAGATCGCGACGATGATCGCCGATCCCCGGGTGCAGGGCGTCTCGCTCACCGGCTCCGAGCGGGCCGGCGCCATCATCGGCGCACAGGCCGGCACGCACCTGAAGAAGTGCGTGCTCGAACTCGGGGGCATCGACGCGATGGTCGTGCTCGACTCCGACGACGTCGCCGGTGTCGCGAAGGCGGCGTGGGACTTCCGCGTGTACAACGTCGGCCAGGTGTGCAACTCCAACAAGCGCCTCATCGTGATGGACGAGATCTACGACGAGTTCGTCGCAGAGCTCCGCCGCCTCGCCGACGGACTCGAGCCGGGCGACCAGCTGAACCTCGGCGACGGCCAGTACGTGCCGATGTCGAGCCGCGCCGCCGCCGAGACGGTGCACGCCCAGGTGCAGCAGGCCGTGGCCGAGGGCGCGACACTCGAAGCCGGCGGCGTACTCTCAGACGGCCCCGGCGCGTACTACTCGCCCGCCGTGCTCACGGGCGTGCCCCGCGACTCGGCGTCGTACCGCGAAGAGATGTTCGGCCCGGTCGCGACGGTCTACCGCGTGTACAGCGACCAAGAGGCGCTCGAGCTCGCCAACGACTGCGCGCTCGGCCTCGGCGGCTCGGTGTTCTCGACCGACGAGGCTCGTGCCGCGCGTCTCGCCTCGCGGCTCGAGGTCGGCATGACGCACGTCAACACGATCGCGGCCGAGGCGGCCGAGCTGCCCTTCGGCGGCGTCAAGCGCTCGGGCTTCGGGCGCGAGATGGGCCCGGTCGGCATCGGCGAGTTCGCCAACCGCCGCCTCTCGTTCGTCGCGAAGTAGCCGGGCTGAGCCCGGCACGGCGTTCGCGCCGGGCTCAGCCGCAGAACTCCCGAGGCACGCCGGCGACGCCCTGCACGCCGATGAGCACGACGGTGTCGTTCTCGGCCGTGCCGCATTTCACGCCGCCGCCGAGGCTCCGGTCGACGATGTCGGCGCCTCGGGCTCGATACGGAAGGTCAGCCCGAATCGCGTGAGCAGCTCGGGGCCGCCGGCGAGCACGACCGCGCCAGCACCCGATGCGTCGCCGGCGAGCGCCGCGCCGAGCGCCGCCGGGTCGAGCTGCAGCTCGAGCACCACCGACGGCACCGGCTCGAACACCGACCGACGCGGCTGCTGCAGCGCCCCAGGCCCGACAGGGGCGACGTCGAGCGTGCCGCCGACGACGATCGCCGAGACCGAGACGGGCTCCTGGCCTTCACCGGCCACGTGCAGCACGTACTCGGTCGCGGGCATCGACGCCGCGGCATCCGCTCGGAATGCGGCGCGCAAGGCGACCGCGAGCCCGTCGTGCGTGACCGACTCGCCCTCGGCCGGATCGCCGAGCACCGACCAGCCCCACCGGGCGAGGGCGATGACGACGGGTTCGAGGCCGAGCCCCAGGGCGGTGAGCTCGTACCCGCCGCGCACGGTGGGCACGCGGCGCACGACGCCCGCCTCTTGCAGCTCTTTCAGCCGGTCGCTCAGGATGTTGGTGGGGATGCGCGGCAGCCCCGCCTTCAGGTCGCCGTACCGGCGCGCGCCGACGAGCAGGTCGCGGACGATGAGCAGTGCCCATCGATCCCCGACCCGCTCGAGTGCACGTGCCACCCCGTCGTACTGACCGAAGCCGCGCGCGGCGCGTGTCGCCATGCGGTGCCGATCAGGCCGTGGCCGACGCGGCGCCCTGCTCGGCCAGGTACGCGTCGGGGCCCTTCTCGGCGGCGACCGGGTCCATGTAGAGGAATCCGAGGATGTTGCCGTCGGGGTCTTCGAGGTCGCGCGAGTACATGAAGCCGTAGTCTTGCGCGTCGCGCGGCTCGGTGCCGCCGGCCGCGAGCCCCTTGACGAGCACGGCGTCGACCTCGTCGCGCGAGTCGCGCGTGAACGAGATGAGCGTCTGCGCGAGCGTCGCGGGGTCGATGATCTGCTTGTCGGTGAAGGTGCCGAGGTACTCGCGCGTCACCACCATGAAGTAGATGTTCTCGTCGAGCACGACGCACGCGGCGTTCTCGTCGGTGAACATGGGGTTGATACTGAAGCCGAGCGCCTCGTAGAAGCTCTTGGCCCGCTCGAGGTCAGTGGTGGGCAGGTTCACGAAAATGCTGGTCGCGGTCATGATCGCCTCCGGTTCGTCGTGGTTGGTGGATGATTCGTGCTCAAGCTTGCTCTTTGCAAGTGCACTTGTCAATAGCAAGTAGACAGAATTTCCGCACGGCCGTCACGGCCGCCCCGTCAGCGCACGACGCTGCGCCGCACGAGCAGCGCGAGGTGCAACGCCGTGAGCGTCTCACCGTCGTCGAGGTCGGCGCCGAGCAGGTCGCCGATGAGCGCGAGCCGCTGATAGAACACCGAGCGAGACAGATGCGAAGCGGATGCCGCGGCCGTGCGATTGCCCGGGTGCGCGAGCACCGCGCCGAGCACGTCGAGCAGGTCGCCCTTGCGGGCGAGGTCGTAGTCGATGAGGGGTTCGAGCATGCGTTCCCCGTGCTCGAGCAGGCGGTGATCGTCGCGCAGCGCGGTCACGAGTCGCATGAGCGGGCGGTCGTCGGATCGCCGCAGCACGGGCCCCCGAGCCGCTCGGGCGCCGGGCCCGCGCGCGAGGTCGATCGCCTCCTGCACCGAACCGAGCAGCGCATCGAGCCCGCTCGCCTCCGAGCCGACCGACACCACGAGCCGGTCGAGCAGCGCCACGTCGCCGGCGACGAGGCCGGCCGCGAACGCCCGCGCCGTGGCGTCGTCGAAGCTCCGCGAAGCGGGCAACGACAGCACGACGATCGTGGCCGAGGGCGCGCTCTCGGGAGCGACCCCGGCGAGCGCGCGACCGCCGAGCTCGCGAGCCGCGGCATCCGCTGCCGCCGCCGTGACCGAGCCGCCGGTCACCACGACGCCGAAGAGCCGCGCGCCCTCGAGCGGCAGGCCGGCCGCTTCGATGCGCGCGGTGGCCGCCGGAAGCCCCGCGAACCGACCGTCGAGCAGCCCGTCGACGAGTCGCTGGCGGCCGATGCGCACCCACTCGTCGGCCACGCCGTCGGCGAGACGGCCCAGCGCGAGCGCGATCGCGCCCTGCTCGAGCACGCTCGTGCGACCCGCGGGGTGGGGCGGGCCGGGCAAGGCGATGAGGTGACCCCAGCGGATGCCGCGGGCCTCGACCGGCACGATGAGCCAGTCGTCCGCCGTGGCGGCGGCGCCGCGGGCGCGCTGCTGCTCGAGCGTGCGGTGCGCGTGCCGCGACCGCGTCTCCCAGCGGGAGAACAGCTCGACCTCTGCGGCGAGCGGCACCTCTGCCGCCACGACCTCGTGGGCCAGGTTCTCGAGCACGACCGCCGACCCGAGCGTCTGGGCGAGCTGCTGCACGATGAAGTCGGGGGGCGAGCCGCGCAGGGCGAGCGCCGTGAAGCGCTCGCGCACCTCGTCGCGGGCGCGAAGGGCCGCCGTCTGCACCGAGATGATGCGGCTGTGCACCGCCTCGGTGAGGGTGACGAACTTCACCTCGCGGTGCAGGGCGATGAGGGCGAGTCGGTGCTTGCGCGCAGCCGACTCGACCACGGCGGGCACGTAACGGTAGTGCACGCCGAGCTCGAGCACGAGCCCCGCGATGCCGGCGTCGACGAGTCCGCCGACGAAGGCCGCGAGCTCGTCGGGGTCGGTCGGCCACCCCGATCCGGTCGAGAGCAGCAGTTCGCCGCCGTTCAGCAGCCGGGCCACTCCTGCACTGTCGGAGACGTGGGCCCAGCGCACGTGCGCATCGAGCGAGTCGCCGCCCGAGAGCACCTCGGGGATGCCCTGCGCGACCGCGGGGATCGTGAGGATCTCGCGCACGGTCGGGAGTCCGTCGTCGGCCGGGCCGCCCACCGGACGGTTCGTCTGAATCGCCTCATCTTCGCGACGATCTGCCACCGGAGTCGCCTTTCTTCCTCTGTCATGCTTGGAAGCAACAGCCTAGTTGATGCCCGGGCAGACTGTCCGATGCCGGCACCGACATACCGCCGCATATCAGTGAAGGAACTGCCAATGAGCATCACCGAGACTCCCTCGACGCCCGACGTGCCCGTGATCGGGCACTGGGTCGACGGCGCGCTGCGCGCATCGGGCTCGGGGCGCACCGCCCCGGTCTACAACCCCGCCACCGGCGCCGTGCGCGCTCAGGTCGCACTCGCCGATCAGGCCGAGATCGACGCCGCGATCGCGTCGGCGCAGGCCGGCTTCGAGGTGTGGAGCGGCTTCTCGATCGCCAAGCGCCAGACCGTGCTGTTCTCGTTCCGCGAGCTGCTGAACTCGCGCAAGGGCGAGCTCGCGGCCATCATCACCGCCGAGCACGGCAAGGTGCTCTCCGACGCGATGGGCGAGATCGCACGCGGTCAAGAGGTCGTCGAGCTCGCCACCGGCTTCCCGCACCTGATCAAGGGCGCCTTCTCGGAGAACGCCTCGACCGGCATCGACGTGTACTCGCTGAAGCAGCCGCTCGGCGTCGTGGGCATCATCAGCCCGTTCAACTTCCCGGCCATGGTGCCGATGTGGTTCTTCCCCATCGCGATCGCCGCCGGCAACGCCGTCGTGCTCAAGCCGAGCGAGAAGGACCCGTCGGCCGCACTCTGGCTCGCCGAGCTCTGGAAGGAGGCCGGCCTGCCCGACGGCGTGTTCACCGTGCTGCAGGGCGACAAGCTCGCCGTCGACGGCCTGCTGACCTCGCCGGCAGTGCAGTCGATCTCGTTCGTCGGTTCGACCCCGATCGCCCAGTACATCTACGAGACCGCCTCGAAGCACGGCAAGCGCGTCCAGGCGCTCGGCGGCGCGAAGAACCACATGCTCGTGCTGCCCGACGCCGACCTCGACCTCGTCGCCGACCAGGCCGTCAACGCCGGCTACGGCGCCGCCGGCGAACGTTGCATGGCCATCTCGGTCGTGCTCGCCGTCGAGCCCGTCGCCGACGAGCTGATCGCCAAGATCACCGAGCGCATCGCGAAGCTCACGATCGGCAACGGTGCGGGCGTCGACGCCGGTGACGGCAAACTCAGTGAGCCCGACATGGGCCCGCTCATCACCGACGTGCACCGCGACAAGGTGTCGGGCTACGTCGACATCGCCGAGGCCGACGGCGCCACGATCGTCGTCGACGGCCGCGGCTGCTCGGTCGACGGCCACGAAGACGGCTTCTTCTTCGGCCCGACCCTGCTCGACAACGTGCCCACGACCTCGCGCGCCTACACCGAGGAGATCTTCGGCCCGGTGCTCTCGATCGTTCGCGTCGCCACCTACGACGAGGGCCTCGAGCTCATCAACTCGGGTCAGTTCGGCAATGGCACGGCGATCTTCACCAACGACGGCGGCGCCGCACGCCGCTTCCAGAACGAGGTGCAGGTCGGCATGATCGGCATCAACGTGCCGATCCCCGTGCCGGTCGCGTACCACTCGTTCGGTGGTTGGAAGCAGTCGCTGTTCGGCGACGCGAAGGCCTACGGCGTGCACGGCTTCGACTTCTTCACCCGCGAGAAGGCCATCACGAGCCGCTGGCTCGACCCGGCCACGCGCAGCGACTCCGCCCACGGCGGCATCAACCTGGGCTTCCCCCAGAACCACTGACCCATGTTCATTTTCAGGAGGGATCGGAGACTCGCATGACCGACACCATCACCCACGCGACCGAAACGCAGGCAGACGCGCAGGTCGACGCCGTCTACACCGACCGGCGCGGCGTCGTGCACTCGCTGCCCGACGCAGAGGCCGAGGCGCTCGTGCGCGCTGAGGACCGCGCGCACGTGTTCCACTCGTGGAGCGCGCAGGCGCTCATCGACCCGCTGCCGATCGCCGCGGGCGAGGGCTCGACGTTCTGGGACTACCAGGGCAACGCCTACCTCGACTTCTCGTCGCAGCTCGTGAACCTGAACCTCGGCCACCAGCACCCCGACCTCGTCGCCGCGATCCAGCAGCAGGCGGGTCGCCTCGCGACCATCCAGCCGTCGATGGCCTCGGATGTCCGCAGCGAGCTCGCCCGTCGCATCGCCGAGGTCGCCCCGGGCGACCTCGACAAGGTGTTCTTCACGAACGGCGGCGCCGACGCCAACGAGTACGCGGTGCGCATGGCGCGCGCCGTCACCGGTCGGCGCAAGGTGCTCTCGATGTACCGCAGCTACCACGGCGGCACCGCGACGGCCATCTCGCTCACGGGCGACCCGCGTCGCTGGGCGAACGAGCCCTCCGACGGCTCGGTCGCGCACTTCATGGGCCCGTACGCGTACCGCTCCTCGTTCCACTCGACCTCGGAGGCCGAAGAGACCGAGCGTGCGCTCGCCCACCTCGAGCAGCTCATCGTGCTCGAGGGCGCGGCGACGATCGCGGCGATCCTCATCGAGACGGTCGTCGGCACCAACGGCGTGCTCGTTCCGCCGGCCGGCTACCTGCCGGGCGTTCGCGCGCTGTGCGACAAGTACGGCATCGTCTACATCGCCGACGAGGTCATGGTCGGCTTCGGCCGCATCGGCGAGTGGTTCGCGGTCAACGCGTTCGACGTCGTGCCCGACCTGATCACCTTCGCGAAGGGCGTGAACTCGGGCTACGTGCCGCTCGGCGGCGTCGTGATCTCGCAGAAGATCGCCTCGCACTTCGACACCGTCTCGTTCCAGGGCGGCCTAACGTACTCGGGCCACCCGCTCGCGTGCGCCGCGGGCGTCGCGACGTTCGAGGTGTTCGAGCGCGACGGCATCCTCGAGCGCGTGCGCGACCTCGGTTCGCGCGTCGTCGAGCCGCGCCTGCGCGAGATCGCCGCGAAGCACCCGTCGGTCGGCGAGATCCGCGGCGCCGGGCTGTTCTGGGCGATCGAATTGGTGAAGGATGCCTCGACGCGCGAGCCGCTCGTGCCGTTCAACGCCGCCGGCGCCGACGCCGCCCCCATGGGTGCCGTCGCGGCCGCCTGCAAGCAGGCGGGGCTGTGGCCGTTCATCCACTTCAACCGCATGCACGTCGCACCACCGCTCGTCATCACCGAGGAGGAGCTCGTGCGCGGCCTCGACATCATCGACGAGGCACTGACCGTGGCAGACGGGTACGTCGTCTAGCCTGAATGCATGGACTCAGGGGCGACGCCCGGCGGCAGCGACCGACAGGCGTCACCCCTGAACCGGCACGCGTCACCCCTGGCCCGGCGCACGTTCCTGGCCGCCTCGCTCTCGGGCGTGGCCTCCCTCGCGCTCGCGGGCTGCACGTGGCCGAGCCCGAACCCGGCGCCCACGACCGCCGCGCCACCGAGCAGCGCACCCCCCACCTCGCCGGCTCCCTCGCACGGCGTGCCCACCCCCACGGCGATGCGCCGTTCGCGCTGGGGCGCCGATCCCTTCTCGCGCGGGTCGTTCAGTTTCGACTCGGTCGGCGGCACGTCCGAGCTGCGACGGGCGCTCGCCGAGCCCGTCGGCGGGCGCCTGATCATCGCCGGCGAAGCGACCGACCCCGAGCGGCACGGCACCCTCGAGGGCGCCCGCGCCTCGGGCGCACGGGCCGCCGCCGAGCTCACGCGGCTCGGCTCCCCCGGTGAGCGCGTGGCCGTCGTCGGCGCGGGCCTGGCCGGGTTGACTGCGGCCCGCGACCTCGTCGACGCGGGATTCGAGGTCGTCGTGATCGAGGCGCGCGACCGGTTGGGCGGGCGCATCCAGACGGTGGATGACGCGGGGTTCGACGCCCCGATCGAGCTGGGTGCCGTGTTCACGGGCGACGCCGCCGCCGTGGTCGACGCGCTGCACGAGGCATCCGTCGACACCGTGCCCTTCGTCGTCGAGGTCTCGGCGACGACACCCGCCGGTGTGCGCGTGCCGCTCGCGACGAGCGGCGCCGACGCCATCGCGACGGCGCAGCAGTGGGCCGCCGGCCAGCCCCGCGACGTGTCGCTCGCAGCCGCGCTCACCGGCTCGGGCGCGACGCCGCTGTCGGCAGTGCCCGACGCCTCGGGCGTGAGCCCCGCCGACTGGCTCGCGCATTCGATCAACAGCAGTGTGGCGCCGTCGACCGGGGCGATCACCTCGCAGATCTCGGCCGGCGGCTACGACCCCGCGTGGTCCGACGCGCTCGGAGCACTCGTCACCGGGCGGCTCGCCGACTACGTCGACGCGCTCGCGGCGCCGCTCGACATCGCGGTCTCGAGCGTCGTCACGAAGATCGCGCACGACGACGAACGGGTCAGCCTGCGGCTCGACTCGGGCGAGTCGCTCACGGTCGATCGCGCCGTCGTCACGGTGCCGCTCGGCGTGCTGAAGACCGACACCGTGCGGTTCAGCCCGTCGCTGCCGCTCATGCACCAGCGCGCGATCTCGCTGCTCGGCATGGGCGTGGTCGACACGGTGTGGCTGCGGTTCGAAGAGGCGTTCTGGCGAGCGGATGCCGCGGGGTCGCCGGAAATCGATGGGCTGACGCCAGGCCCGGCGCCGAACGTGCTCACCGTCGTCGGCGACGTCTCACCGGTGGCCGCCTGGATCGACGCCGGCCTCGACTCGGGCGAGCCGCTGCTGCTCGGCCTCATCGCTGCAGTGCAGGCGACTCGACTCGAGGGGCTCGACGATCAGGCGTTCGAGGCCGAGATGCTCGGCGCGCTTGCGCCCTTCGCCACAGCATCCGGTTGACCGCGACGAGCACCGCCGTCAGCGCCACGAAGATCACGACGACGAGCAGGCAGTAGAGGGCGACGCCGGCGGGCCCGCCGACCTGCGCCTCGTCGAGGAAGAAGTACGGGTACCACCCGAGGTCCGCTCCGCGGAACAGCGTGTACACGAGCCAGATCGAGGGGAAGACGAGCACCCAGCCGACGGTCGACCACGGCACGCGGGGGTTCACCGCCATGACGCTGTCGACCGACCAGGCGATGAGGGCGAGCGCGGGTACGACGAAGTGCAGCACGGTGTCGGACCAGGGCACCTCCATGCGATAGTCGCGAGTCGAGGCCTGCGCGACGATGACGCCGAAGACGATGCCCGAGACGAGCACGTAGATCGTCACCATCGTGCGGAGGATGCCGAGCCAGGCGGGGTCGCGCGGTGCGAACAGGGCGAACGCCGCCGCGATGCCGAGCGTCACGACCGCCGCGAACGCCGACTGCACGGTGAAGTAGCTGAAGAAGTTCGCGGTCGCGAAGAGCCTGAAGCCGAGCACGTACTGGAAGTTGCCGACGAGCGCCACGATCTCGAGCAGCGCGATCAGCACCCGGAAGACGCCGAGCGCCCGCCGCGACCGCCGCACCCGCTGCGCCTCGACCCGCTGCGCCTCGACGGCGCTGGTGCGTCGCGAGCGGGCCATGCTCCAACGCTAGCCGCACTCGATGGTCGGGGAGCTCAGTCGAGCGGCCGCAGGATCCGGTCGAGGAACCGCCGCGTGCGCTCCTGCGTCGGCTTCGTGAAGATGTCGCCGGGGGCGCCGCGCTCGACCACGACGCCGCCGTCCATGAAGAGCACCTCGTCGGCGACCTGCCTGGCGAAGCTGATCTCGTGCGTGACGACGACCATGGTCCAGCCCTCGTCGGCGAGCTCCTTGATGACCTGCAGCACCTCGCCCACGAGCTCGGGGTCGAGCGCGCTCGTCGGCTCGTCGAAGAGCAGCAGTTGCGGCTTCAGCGCGAGCGCCCGCACGATGCCGACGCGCTGCTGCTGCCCGCCCGAGAGCTCGAACGGGTAGGCGTCGCGCTTCTCGGCGAGTCCCACGCGATCGAGCAGAGCGGATGCCTCGGCGCCCGCCTGCGCCTTCGGCACCCGCTGCACGCGCACCGGCCCCTCGATGACGTTCTCGATGACCGTCATGTGCGGGAAGAGATTGTGCTGCTGGAAGACCATCGCCGAGCGGTCGCGGAGTGCGAAGCGCTGGGCCTTCGAGACGGGCGCGGCGAAGTCGATGACCGGCCCGCCCGCGAAGTCGATCGTGCCGCCATCGGGCGTCTCGAGTCCGTTGAGCGAGCGCAGCACGGTCGTCTTGCCCGAGCCGCTCGGCCCGATGAGCACGACGACCTCGCCGCGCCGCACCTCGAGGTCGATCGAACGCAGCACCTCGTTGTCGCCGAACGACTTGCGGAGGCCCCGGGCCGACAGCAGCACCGAGTCATCCGGTGCCGCTGCAGGGGTGAGCGGATCAGTGTGCGACATAGCGGTCCAGCCTCTTCTCGATGAGCCCCTGCCCGCCCGAGAGCACGAGGCAGAACAGCCAGTAGATGAGCGCCGCCTCGAGGTAGAGCAGCATGAACTCCTGGCTGAACGCCGCGATCTGCTGCGACACGCGGAACAGCTCGGTCACGAGGATGAGCGAGGCGAGCGAGGTGTCCTTCACGAGCGAGATGAAGGTGTTCGACAGCGGCGGCACCGAGACCCGGGCCGCTTGCGGCAGGATGACGCGGCGCAAGGTCGTGGCATGGGACATGCCGATCGTGAACCCCGCCTCCCATTGGCCCTTCGGCACCGAGAGGATCGCCGCGCGGATGACCTCGGCGCCGTAGCCGCCGACGTTCAGCGAGAACGCGATGATCGCGCTCGGCCACGGGTCGATGACGAGCCCGATCGACGGCAGCCCGTAGAAGATCACGAAGAGCTGCACGAGCAGGGGCGTGCCGCGGATCACCGAGATGTAGAACCGGGCGATGCCCGACACGACCCGGTTCTTCGACAACCGCATGAGTGCGGTGCCGAGCGCGAGCACGAGGCCGATCGCGAACGAGGCGAGGGCGAGCGGAATCGTGCCCGTCAACCCGCCGAGCACGATCGGCCAGAACGAATCGAGGAACAGCTGCCAGCCGCTCATGCCTCACCGCCTTCTTACTACCGCCGAGTGTTAACGTTCCATGCCGAAACGTACCGCTCCGGCCGCCGCCCTGGGCGCCAACGTCAACACTCGGCGGAGAACCTACTCGGAGACGTCGGCGCCGAAGTACTTCTGGCCGAGTTCGGCGAGCACGCCCTCGGCGCGGAGTTCGGCGAGCGCGCCGTCGACGGCGGCGACGAGGTCGGTCTTGTCTTTCGTGAAGGCGAGCGCGCTGAGCGAGGGGTCGTCGGTCTCGGCGGCGACCGCGAGGCCCGACTGGCCGTTGGTCTTCACGTAGTCGAGGTAGGTGAGCTCGTCGTTGACGGTCGCGTCGACGCGACCCTGTTCGAGCAGCGCGACGGCCTGGGCCCAGCCCTCGACGGCCTCGACGTTCGCGCCCGACTCCTGCGCGAGCGTGTACCAGTTGCTCGTGAGCGACTGCGCGGTCGTCTTGCCGGCGAGGTCGGCGAAGCTCGAGATCGAGGTGTCGCCCTCTTTCACGACGATGACGCCCGGCGAGACGGTGTACGGCTCGCTGAAGAGGTACTGCTCTTCACGCTCGGGATTGATCGACACCTGGTTCGCGATGACGTCGAAGCGCCCGGCGTCGAGGCCGGCGAAGATCGCGTCCCACTGGGTCTCTTGGAACTCGATCTCGAGGCCGAGCTTGTCGGCCACCGCCTCGGCGAGTTCGACGTCGTAGCCGACGAGATCGCCCGAGCCGTCTTCGTGGAAGCTGAACGGACGGTACGTGCCCTCGGTCGCGACCGTGAGGGTGCCCGCCTTCACGAGTCCGAACTCGTTGTCGCCGGACGCGCCGCTCGCCGCATCGCTCGAGGCCGGAGTGCCGGCCGAGCAGGCGGCGAGGGCGACGACGGCGACGGATGCCGCGGCGAGGCCGAGCAGGGTGCGGAAGCGAGGTGCGCGAGTCATGTGGAGCTCCGTTCGTGGGAGTGCTGCGGCTGCGTGTGTGCATGCGCATGCGGTGCAGGCGGCGCGGGGTGTTGCGCTTAAATCGAGTCCACCACGACCGCGCCCGAGACGAAAACGGCGTTACCCTGCGTTGCGTTCCGGGGCGTCGCCGACGTCGGAGTCGACGCCCGCTCAGAACGCGTTGAGGCCCGTGAGCTCCCGCCCGAGGATCAACTGGTGGATCTCGTCGGTGCCCTCGTAGGTGCGAACCGACTCGAGGTTCGCGGCGTGCCGCATGACGGGCCACGCGTTCGTGATGCCGTCGCCGGCGAGGATCGCCCGCGCCTCGTGTGCGATCGCGAGCGCCTCGCGCACGCTGTTGAGCTTGCCGACCGAGATCTGCGCGGGCGTGAGTGCGCCGCGCTCCTTCAGGCGCCCGAGGTGCAGGGCGAGGAGGATGCCCTTCTCGACCTCGAGGAACATGTCGGCGAGCTTCGCCTGGATCAGCTGGTTCGCACCGATCGGCTTGCCGAACACCTCGCGGGAGGTCGAACGCGAGATCGCGGCCTCGAGGCACGAACGCGCTGCGCCCATGGCGCCCCACACGATGCCGTAGCGCGCCTCGTTCAGGCAGCCGAACGGGCCGCTCAGCCCGCGGGCGCCCGGCAGGATCGCGCCGGCGCCGACCCGCACGCCGTCGAGCGAGATGTCGCACTGCACCGAGGCGCGCATCGAGAGCTTGCCGTCGATCGGCGTCGCCGTGAAGCCCGGCGTTCCGGTCGGCACGAGGAACCCGCGGACACTGCTCCCTGAGCCTGTCGAAGGGCGCCCTTCGACAGGCTCAGGGAGTGAACCGTCGTCGACCTTCGCCCAGACCACGGCGACGTCGGCGAGCGAGGCGAGCCCGATCCAGCGCTTGGCGCCGTCGATCACCCAGCCGTCGCCGTCGCGGCGCGCGGTCGTCGTCATGCCCGCGGGGTCGGAGCCGCCCTGGGGCTCGGTGAGGGCGAAGCACCCGATGAGGTCGCCGGCGGCCATGCCCGGCAGCCACTGCTGCTTCTGCTCCTCGGAGCCGTACTTGTGGATCGCGCTCATCGCGAGCGAGCCCTGCACCGACACGAAGGTGCGCCAACCGCTGTCGGCGGCCTCGAGCTCGAGGCACACGAGGCCGTACGAGACGGCGCCGGCCCCGCGGCATCCGTACCCCTGCAGGTGCATGCCGAGGAAGCCCAGCTCGCCGAGCTCCTTCACGAACTCGCGGCGGAAGTGCTTGGCCTCGAAATCCTCCTCGATGACCGGCAGGATCCGCTCCTGCGCGAAGGCGCGGGCCTTCAGCTGCCACTCGCGCTCCTCGGCGCTGAGCAGCGCGTCGAGGTCGAACACGGCGTCGATCGAGGGTGCGTGGGTCACGGCTGCGGTCCTTTCGATGGGGTGGATGTCGCGGGGTGCCAGTCGGCGCCGGCGTGCTCGTCGAGCGCGGGCGGCGGGGTGCGGTAGGCGGCGGGGCTCGCCGAGAGGCCGATGGGGTTGGCGACCGTGCGGCTCGCGACGCTCTCGGCTCTGAAGGTGTCGAAGCCGATCTCGGCCACGGGTTCGAGGCCGAGCGCCTCGGCGAACGCGATCGCCTCGGCCACGTCGTTCACGAGTCCCGCGGGCACGCCGACCTCGGTGAGCGCATCGACCCAGTGCGCAGCGGATGCCGCGGCGAGCCGCCGCTCGATGAGCGCCGTGAGCTCGGCGCGATGCGCGACCCGGTCGACGTTGCCCGCGAAGCGTGGATCGTCGAATCCGGTCGGGTGGTCGAGTGGGTTCGCCAGGGCCGTATCGAGACCCTCGGACAGGGGCGCGTCGAGCACCGCGGCGAGCGCCCGGAACTGCTTGTCGTTGCCGACGGCGATCACGAGTTCGCGATCGGCCGCGTGGAACACGGCGTACGGCGCGATGCTCGGGTGCGCGTTGCCGAGACGCCGCGGCGGGCTGCCCGTCGCGAGCGTCGACGCGGCCTGGTTCGTGAGCGCCGAGAGCAGCACCTGCAGGAGGTTGACCTCGACGCGCTGGCCGAGCCCCGTGCGGTCGCGCTCACGCAGCGCGAGCAGGATTCCGGCGACCGCGCTCTGCCCGGTGAGCACGTCGACGAGGGCGACGCCGGCCTTCGCGGGCTCGCCGTCGACGGCGCCCGTGATCGACATGAGCCCGCCGACCGCCTGTACGAGCAGGTCGTAGCCCGCGAGCGCGGCGCCCTCTCCCGTGCCGAATCCCGTGATCGAGCAGTAGACGACGCCGGGGTTCGACTCACGCACCGACTCGTACGAGAGCCCGAAGCGATCCATCACCCCTGGGCGGAAGTTCTCGATGACCACGTCGGCCGAACCCGCGAGGCGGCGGGCCTCGGCCAGCCCCGCGGCATCCGTCAGGTCGAGTGCGACCGATCGCTTGTTGCGGTTGACGCTGCCGAAATACGTGGACTGCCCGGTCGCGTCGACCGGCGGGCGCCAGTGCCGGGTGTCGTCGCCGGCCGGCGGCTCGATCTTCACGACATCGGCGCCGAAGTCGGCGAGCATCATCGTCGCGTAGGGGCCGGCGAGCACCCGCGAGAAGTCGGCGACGCGCACGCCCGAGAGCACGCCCGCGGGCTCCACCACTGGCTCCTCGTCGACCCGTCGCTCGCGCATCCCATCCGCCTTCGCATGTCGGCGGCCCGGCGGCCGCTCAATCATCCTATATCGCTTCTTTTTCGAACCGCTCGACCCGGCCGCGCTCGACTAGCCTGAACGCATGGAGTCGAGGGTGGGGCCGGGTGCGCGCGAAGCCGTGTTCGCACAGCTCGCCGACACCGGCCGCGCCGAGCAGGTCGCGCAGCGCCTCACCGACGGTATCGTGCTCGGGGTGCTCGGAGCCGGCGAACGCCTGCCGAGCGAACCCGAACTCGCCCGCCGCTTCGGCGTCGCCCTCATCACCGTGCGCGAGGGCCTCGGGATCCTGCGCGAAGCCGGGCTCGTCGCGACCCGACGCGGACGCGAGGGCGGCAGCTTCGTCGTCGCCGACGACGCCGACCACCACTCGCTCATCACCGCGCGACTCCGCGGACTCGCCCAGGTCGAACTCAGCGACATGGCCGTCTACTTCGGCGCGATCCTCGCGGGCATCGCCGAACGCGCCGCCGAGCGCGCATCCGCCGGAGATGCCGAGCGCCTCGCAGCATGGCTGGCCGCGGCGGACTTCGGCACCGCGGCATCCGCTCGCACCAATCAGGGCGGCTTCTTCCTCGAGGTCGCCGTGCTCAGCCAATCGGCCCGGCTGGTCCGCGAGCAGATCCGGCTGCAAGCGGAGTTCGGCCCGCTCCTGCTGCTCGGCCTCGACAACCAGGAGCGACGAGCGGATGCCGCGGCGCTCGATCGCCGCATCGTGCGCGCCATCGCCGCCCGGCGGCCGGCCGATGCACGCGCATCCGCCGGCGATCTCGTGGGCGGCCTCTCGGTGCCGCTGCTCGCGGCGAAGGCCAGGATCGAACGGGGAGACGCTCTCGATGAGCCGGTCAGCGCCTGACGTCGCCGCCGCGGTCGGCGCCGTGTTCACGAGCGTCTTCGACCAGCTCGCCGCGTGGCGCACTCCGATCGAGCGGCTCATCGGCGGCGCACCCGACGTGCGCCCCGCCGCCCTCGACACCGTCGTCTCGGAGCTCGTGCTCCCCCGCCTCACCGAGCCCGACCCGCTGCTGGTCGGCGCCGGATTCATCGCCGACGGCGAGATCGTGCACGGCCGCGACGTGCACTTCGCGTGGTGGCTCGGCCCGCTCGACGCCAACCCCGTGCTCGGCTCGACGACCGAGCCGAGCCGGCTCGATCTCACCACTCGGGGGTACACCGAGTACCTCCGCGACTTCAGGGCGCTCGAGTGGTACCGCATCCCCGCGACGACCCGGCACGCGCACGTCACCGGCCCCTACGTCGACCACCTCTGCACGTGCGACTACATCCTGACGATGACGATGCCCGTGCACGCCACGGGCGGCCCGGGCGGCACGCGCATGGTCGGCGTCATCGGCGCCGACGTCTCGGTGCGCCGACTCGAGAGCGAGCTCCTCGCCGCGTTCCTCGATGTGCCGACGCCGCTCGCACTCGTGAACGACGAGGGCCGTGTCGTGCTGTCCACCGAGCCGACGCTGCAGGTGGGCCAGCTGACCGACCCCGGCGGCCCCGGCGAGCCGTGCCCGGGCATGCCGCTGCGGGTGCTCGTCGACCCTGCGGCATCCGGGTCGATTCGAATCATCCGCTGATATATCTTTGAAGGCGAGCGTATGCACGGCGGCAGACGAACTCTGGCGCGAGTGCAGTGAGTGCACCCGAGAAGGAGAACCCCATGAGCTATGCCGTGATCAACCCCGCAACCGGTGAGACGGTCGAGTCCTTCGACACGATCTCCGACGAAGCGCTGCAGGCCGCCATCGCGAAGGCCACCGAGACGCACCGCACGTGGTCGAAGAACTCGACCGTCGCCGAGCGTGCCGCGCTCATCCGCCGCGTCGCCGAACTGCACAACGAGCGCGCCCAGGAGCTCGGCGAGATCATCGTGCGCGAGATGGGCAAACCCATCGAGCAGGCCGTGGGCGAGGTCGAATTCGCCGCGGCGATCTACGAGTACTACGCCGACAACGCCGAGTCGCTGCTGGCCGACGAGCAGATCGAGCTGCTGGCCGGCGAGGGTTCCGCTCTCATCCGCCGCTCCTCGCTCGGCCCGCTGCTCGGCATCATGCCGTGGAACTTCCCGTTCTACCAGGTCGCCCGCTTCGCCGGCCCGAACCTCATCATCGGCAACACGATCCTCTTGAAGCATGCCGAGCAGTGCCCCGAGTCGTCCGCCGCGATGGAGCAGATCTTCCTCGACGCCGGGTTCCCAGAGGGCGCATACATCAACATCTACGCCTCGCACGACCAGATCGCGCAGGTCATCGCCGACCCGCGCGTGCAGGGCGTCTCGCTGACGGGCTCCGAGCGCGCCGGCGCCGCGATCGCCGAGATCGCCGGGCGTCACCTGAAGAAGGTCGTGCTCGAGCTCGGCGGTTCCGACCCGTTCATCCTGCTCTCGACCGACGACCTCGACGCCACGGTCGGCGCCGCCGTCTTCGCCCGCGTCGACAACAACGGCCAGGCGTGCAACGCGGCCAAGCGCTTCATCGTCGTCGAAGAGCTCTACGAGCCCTTCCTCGAGAAGTTCACGGCCGCGATGAGCGAGGTCGTCGAGGGCGACCCCGCCCAGGCCGGCACGGCACTCGGCCCGCTCTCGTCGGCCAAGGCCGCCGACGGGCTCGCCGAGCAGGTCGAGCGCGCCGTCGCACAGGGCGCCACGCTCCACTCGGGCGGCCAGAAGAACGGCAACTACTACTCGGCCACGATCCTCACCGACGTCAAGCCCGGCTCCGACGCCTTCCACGAGGAGTTCTTCGGCCCGGTCGCGCAGGTGTTCAAGGTCGCCGACGAGGCCGCGGCGATCGAGCTCGCGAACGACACGCCGTTCGGCCTGGGCTCCTACGTCTTCACGACCGACTCCGAGCAGGCGCTGCGCGTCGCCGACCGGATCGAGGCCGGCATGGTCTTCGTGAACGTCGTCGGGGCCGACGGCGCCGAGCTGCCCTTCGGCGGCGTCAAGCGCTCGGGCTCGGGCCGCGAGCTCGGCCGCTTCGGCGCCGACGAGTTCGTCAACAAGAAGATGATCCGCATCGGCTGATCACCGCGAACGCGCACTGATCGGATGCCCCGGGGCCCTGCCCCGGGGCATCCGGCGCGCCGCCCTGAGCCTGTCGAAGGGTCTCAGCGCGGCTTCCGTTCGTCGATCTCGTCGCGGCGCAACAGCACGATACGGTCGACGAGCGAGTCGGGCAGCGGCTGCTCGGGCGTGAACCTGATGGTGCCCTTCGACCACGAGTACCCTTCGAGCTCCGCCGAGACGGCTTCGATGACGGGCGGACTGTAGGGGTAGAGCCCGATGTGCGCCTTCGCCTTCATGATGCTGAGCAGCGGTGAATCCCGGTACCGCAACGCCGGCATGCCGTAGCTCACCCCCTCGACCGCGTCGGGCACGAGCGCGACCGCCCTCGCCCTGATGCGTTCCATGACGTCGCGCTCGGGTGCGTCGAGCCCGGCGATGTAGTCGCTCACTTCCCCCATGGTCGCCATGGTACGCCGAGCGGATGCCGCGGCATCCGATCGCTCGTTGAACGCATGTCGTCAACAAATCATCCGGAACTATAGCTTTGCTACCGGATGTCTGGCTAAGCTGGCGCGGCACCACGAAGATGTGGTGCCGCCGGTAGGGGGGTCCGGCGCAGCGATGACATGGAAGGCAGAAATGTCTGAAGATCGCGGGCCCGCAGCAGGCCTCTCCGACGGCGAACACCTCAGCGTGCTCGGCTACGAGGACACGTTCAACCGATCGATGAGCCTCTGGGCGAACTTCGCCCTCGGCTTCACCTACCTCTCCCCCCTCGTGGGCGTCTACTCGCTCTTCGCGGTGGCCCTCTCGATCGGCGGGCCGCCCTCGATCTGGTGGATCGTCATCGTCGGAACGGGCCAGCTCCTCGTCTCGCTGGTGTTCGGCGAGGTCGTCTCGCAGTACCCCATCCACGGCGGCATCTACCCGTGGGCCCGTCGCCTCTGGGGCCGGCGCTACGCGTGGATGGCGGCCTGGGTGTACATCTGGGCCATGATCGTGACGATCACCGCGGTCGCCGAGTTCGGCTCCGGGTTCGCCGCGAGCCTGTTCGGCATCGAGCACACCAACGACTCCACGCTGTGGCTGACGCTGGGCTTCCTGGTCATCGCCCTCGCCATCAACTTCACGGGCACGAAGTGGCTCGCCCGCGTCGCCCGCATCGGCCTCGCCGCCGAACTCATCGGCGTGATCGGTCTCGGTCTCTACCTGCTGATCTTCCAGCGCAAGCAGGAGTTCAGCGTCTTCTTCGACACCATGGGCGTGCAGGGCGACGGCAGCTACGTGACGGCCTTCCTGGGCGCCGCCCTCGCGGGCCTCTTCCTCTTCTACGGCTTCGAGGCCTGCGGCGACGTCGCCGAGGAGGTCGCGAACCCCGCGCGTCGCATCCCCAAGGCCATGATGCTGACGATCCTCGTCGGCGGCGTCTCGGCGCTCTTCTCGTTCGGCGGCTACGTGCTCGCGGCGCCCGACCTCGCGTCGATCGTCAGCGGCGAGGACGCCGACCCCATCCCCGGCATCCTCGAGGCGACGCTCGGCACCGTCGGCGCGAAGGCCTTCCTCGTCGTCGCGATCACGGCGTTCCTCTCGTGCGTGCTGAGCCTGCAAGCCGCGGCGAGCCGGCTGCTGTTCTCCTTCGCCCGCGACGGCATGATCCCGGGCCACCGCTGGCTCGCGAAGGTGTCGCCGACCACGAAGGTGCCGGCGAACGCCCTCATCGTCGCGTGCACGGTTCCCGCCCTCATCGCCGTGCTCATCTGGGCGAACAACGACCTGCTGGTTCCGGTCACCGCCTTCGCGGTGCTCGGCATCTACCTCGCGTTCCAGATGGTCGTGCTCGCCGCGCTGCGCCAGCGCATGAAGGGCTGGAAACCGGCCGGTCCGTTCTCGCTCGGCCGTTGGGGCTTCGCGGTCAACGTGATCGCGCTCGCCTACGGCGTCTTCGCGATGGTGCTGATCTCGGTGCCCGGTACCACCGGCGACTTCTTCACCGACTACGTCGTGCTGATCGGTCTCGGCGTCGTCGTGGTCACCGGCCTGTTGTACCTCTTCATCGCCCGCCCCGATCGCAAGTCGGATGCACCGTCGGGCGACGCGATCGTCGTCGCCGACGAGATCCGCCTGCGCACGGGCGCGACGCGCGTCGTCGACCGGGTGTAGGGGAATCGGCGGGGACCGGCCCCAGTCTCTTCGAGGCGGAGGCCTACGCTGGACGCATGATCCGCAGACACGTGCTCGTGCACGGGATCGTGCAGGGCGTGGGCTTCCGCTTCTCCGCGCGCCGTGAGGCCGTGCGACTCGGAGTCGCCGGCTGGGTGCGCAATCGCCCGGGCGGCGCGGTCGAGGCCGATGTCGAGGGCGACGAGGCATCCGTCGCCGCCATGCTCGACTGGCTCGCGACCGGCCCGCCGGGCTCGGTCGTCGATGGCATGGATGTCGCGGCACTCGAGCCGACCGGCGAAGCCGGTTTCCGTATCATCGGATGAAACGACGGCGGCGCTCGCGCTGATGCTCGTACTGGGCGCGCTGCTCATCATCTCCGGAGTCGTCAACCTCGCACTGCCGGGGATGGTCGCGATGGAGTACGTGCAGGCGGCGCTCGGCGTGCTGCTCATCGTCTCGCCGTGGTTCGGCGGCTACGCCGACGCCATGACCTTCGGTGCCGCGTGGATGTCGTGGATCTGCGGTGCGGTCGCGCTCGTCGCCGCAGTGCTGGCCATCCCGCCGAGCACGCAGGCGCACCACGACGCCGTGACGCACTGAAACCGTCCTGAACCGAACCCGTCCTGAACGCCGGCGATCGCACGGCAGGAACGACGAAGGGCCCGCCGGTTTCCCGGCGAGCCCTTCGTGCAGTCTGCGGTGAGACTAGATGGCGTTGACGTCCAGCGGGATGCCGGGGCCGAACGTGGTCGACACGGCGCCCTTCTGGATGTAGCGGCCCTTCGAGCTCGACGGCTTCAGACGCAGCACCTCTTCGAGAGCCGCCTTGGCGTTCTCTTCGAGCTGCTCCTGCGAGAACGAGGCCTTGCCGACGACGAAGTGCACGTTGGCGTGCTTGTCGACGCGGAACTCGATCTTGCCGCCCTTGATGTCGGAGACGGCCTGGCCCACGTTCGGGGTCACGGTGCCGGTCTTGGGGTTGGGCATGAGGCCGCGCGGGCCGAGCACCTTGCCGAGACGGCCGACCTGGCCCATGAGCTCGGGGGTCGAGACCGCCGAGTCGAACGCGGTGTAGCCGCCGGCGACCTTCTCGATGAGCTCGGCGCCGCCGACCTCGTCAGCGCCGGCTGCGATGGCAGCCTCGGCAGCGGGGCCGGTCGCGAACACGATGACGCGAGCGGTCTTGCCGGTGCCGTGCGGGAGGATGACGGTGCCGCGCACCATCTGGTCGGCCTTGCGGGGGTCGACGCCGAGCTTCAGCGCGACCTCGACGGTCGAGTCGAACTTCGCCGAACCGGTCTGCTTCGCGAGGGCCACTGCCTCGTTCGGGGTGTAGAACTTGCCGTCTTCGATCTTGTCGGCCGCGGCGCGGTAGGCCTTTGACTTCTTTGCCATGTTGCTTCTCCTTGAGAGAGTGTGGTCATCTGCGCCTGGCGGGCGCTGCCACTGAATGCTGAGTTCTGGTGAACGGACGCCGCGTGGCATCCGCCGAGGCCTTATTCGACCGTGATGCCCATCGAGCGAGCGGTGCCCGCGATGATCTTCGACGCTGCGTCGAGGTCGTTCGCGTTGAGGTCGACCATCTTCGACTCGGCGATCTCGCGCACCTGTGCCTGGGTCAGCTTGCCGACCTTGGTGGTGTGGGGAACGCCGGAACCCTTGGCGACGCCGGCAGCCTTCTTGATGAGCTCGGCGGCGGGCGGGGTCTTCAGGATGAAGGTGAACGAGCGGTCTTCGTAGACCGTGATCTCGACGGGGATGACGTTGCCGCGCTGGGCTTCGGTCGCCGCGTTGTAGGCCTTGCAGAACTCCATGATGTTCACGCCGTGCTGACCCAGGGCCGGGCCGATGGGCGGGGCCGGGTTCGCGGCGCCGGCCTTGATCTGAAGCTTGATCAGACCGGTGACCTTCTTCTTCGGTGCCATGATTTCTCTCTTTCTGTTCGAACGCCCCGGTTGCCGGGGCACTCTCCCGCAACCCGGCCGTTCCGGGATGCGGTGATCTGTGGGGTTGTGAAGCTAGAGCTTGGTGACCTGGTCGAAGCTGAGCTCGACCGGGGTCTCGCGCTCGAAGAGCGAGACGAGCACGATGAGCTTGCCGCTCTCGGGCTTGATCTCGCTGATCGTGCCGGGCAGGCCCGCGAACGAGCCGTCTTTGATGGTGATCGTCTCGCCGACCTCGAAGTCGACCTCGGCGGGGATCGCACGGGCCGCACCGGTGGCGGCCCCGCCCTTCGCACCCTTGACGGGAGCGACGTCCTTGATCTCGACGAGGCTCTTCAGCATGCCGAAGGCCTCTTCGAAACGGAGGGGGGTCGGGTTGTGCGCGTTGCCCACGAAGCCGGTGACACCGGGCGTGTGGCGGATGACCGACCACGAGTCCTCGTTGAGGTCCATGCGCACGAGCACGTAGCCGGGGATGCGGACGCGCGTGACCATCTTGCGCTGGCCGTTCTTGATCTCGACGACGTCTTCCATCGGCACTTCGACCTGGTAGATGTAGTCGGCCATGGCCATCGACTCGCGGCGCTGCTCGATGTTCGCCTTCACGCGGCGCTCGAAGCCCGCGTAGGAGTGGATGACATACCACTTGCCGGGCAGGAACCGCAGCTCGGCGCGGAACTCCGCGTAGGGGTCGGCCTGCTCTTCGTCTTCTTCGATGACGGCTTCGACGGCGGCCTCGGCCTCTTCGACGGAGTCGATGTCGAGGGCATCGTCGACGACGGCGTCGGCCTCGGGATCGGCCGACTCGGCAATGGCGTCGAGCACTGCGTCGAGGTCGGCGATGCCGCCCTCGTCGCCGTCGTCGACGACGTGCACGGCGCGCTGCTCGGCCGGCTCGACCGACTCTTCGTCGTGCTCGAGGGTGTTGCCCGTCTGCGCCTCGTCGTCTTCGGCCGACTGCTCGGCAGCCGTGGCCCAGTCGACGTCGTCGTGCTCAGTCCTTGACACTTCTCTTCAATCCTTTTCTCCGGGGCGCCAGCGGCGACCGGATCCGTCGAACCCGAAGGCCCGATCAGACCCCCGGTGTTCCGAAGACGTACAGCACCAGCAAGCCGAACAGCTGGTCGAGCCCCCACACGATCGCCATCATGATGATGACGAACACGAGCACGACCACCGTGAAGCTGACGAGCTCTTTGCGGGTCGGGGTGACGACCTTCTTCAGCTCGGCGATGACCTGCCGGATGAACAATGCGACGCGCGCAAAGGGATTCCGACGTGCCGCGCGATCGCGCTTCGCGTTGGCGACGACGTCTTCACTCGGTTCGTCGATTACTTTGCGTGCCACCTTGTACACCTTTCGTGGGCCGGCATTCGCTGCCGGCTCGCAGGGCGGACAGGACTCGAACCTGCAACCTGCGGTTTTGGAGACCGCTGCTCTACCAATTGAGCCACCGCCCTATGGAACGACCGGGTGACCGGGGGTGTTCCACGGTTGCCGGAGCGCCACGATTCACTGCGTTTCTCACCAGGTGAATGCCCGAAAATAGGCGCAGAGAATCTTGGCTGACTTCAGCAACCTCACCAAGTGTATGCGACGCCGCTGGCAGAGTAAAGCTGAGCGGATGCCCCGGGGCGGCGAGCGGCCACGAGGCATCCACTCTGCCCTCGCCGACCATGCGATCGGCCTAGATTGGTGGCATGACCGTCGACCGCGCATCGCGCCTCACCGCAGAGCCGCGCAGCAGCGCCGAGGTCACCGGCGAGCACTCGCAGTTCCGCCTCGATCTCGAACGCATCCGCTTCTCGCCGTACTTCTCACGGCTCTCGGCCGTCACCCAGGTGATCGCGCAGCCGGGCGCCGGGCCGCTCATCCACAACCGGCTCACGCACTCGATCAAGGTGACGGCGGTCGCGAGGGCGATCGCGGTCAGCATGACGGATGCCTCGTCGCCGAGTCGCGACTTCGCACTCGAGCACGGCTGCGATGCCGTCGTGGTGCAGGCCGCGGCGAGCGCGCACGACCTCGGACACCCGCCCTTCGGCCACCTCGGCGAGCGCGTGCTCGACCGGCTCTCGCGCGAGACGCTCGGGCTCGTCGACGGCTTCGAGGGCAACGCGCAGAGCTACCGCATCCTGACCGCGCTCGACGTGAGCGAGGCTGCGCCGAGGGGTTTGAACCTCACCGCCGCCGTGCGCACGGCCGTCGCGAAGTACCCGTGGACGCGCTACGCCGACGCCGCGGCGCTCGGCGACGGCCCGCTGCCGCGCGGGCTCCGCCGCACGGCGCAGGGCGTCGACGTGGTCAAGTTCTCGGCGTACGGCATCGACGCGCTCGACCTCGAGCAGGCCCGCGCGGCGTCGCTGCCGACGCAGCAGCCCCTGCAGCAGTCGCTCGAGTGCTCGATCATGGACATCGCCGACGACGTCGCCTACTCGATCCACGACGTCGACGACTTCTACCGGGCCGGCGTGCTGAGCCAGGGCGCCGTCGCCCGCGAGTTCCGCGGCTGGGCCCGGTCGTGGTCGCAGCTGCGCGGACTCGACGACGCCGCCCTCGCCGCCCGCACGGCCCCGCCTGGCAGCGCCCTCGAGACGCTGCGCCGCAAGTTCGCCCGCGACGACCCGTGGATCGCCGACGACGACGCCTTCGCCGCAGCGGTCGACGTGGTCGCCGACGATCTCGTCGACGGCCTGCTCGCGACCTCGTTCGACGGGTCGATCGCCTCGGAGCGGGCGCTCTCGTCGTTCACGAACCGCTGGATCAGCCACCTGCAGTCGTCGGTCGTGCCCGCACCCCGCGATGTCGCGCGCTCGGGGCTCGTGACCCTCGACCGGCGCGCCTGGCATGAGGTCGAGATCTTGAAGTTCGTGCACCGGCACTTCATCCTCGATCGCGCCGACATCGTCATGTACCAGCGCGGCCTGAGCCGCGTGCTCGCCCGAGCGGTCAAGGGGCTCTCGGCGTGGGCGACCGACGAACACGATCGCGAGCGCGTGCCGCAGCGCTTGAAGGAGCTCATCGAGATCGCGACCGACGGGTACGCCGCGCTTCGCGACGGCCGGCCCGACGGCGTGCCGATCCCCGCGGCCGGCGACGTGCGCCGCCTCGGCGTGGGCCGGGGCGTCATCGACTACGTCGCGTCGCTCTCCGACGATCAGGCGCTCGCGGTGTCGGAGGCCCTCGACGGGCGTCCCGACCGGCTGTGGGACATCGGCCAGAACCTCTGAGCCAGGGCGACGCAGCTCGCGCCGACCACCACGAGCACGACGCCGGCGATCGCCGCCCACCACGCCGTGTCGGCGGGGATGTCGAGGTAGACGCTGATGCCGAGGATGCGCGAGAGCCCCCACGGCAGCAGGGCCATCTCGTCGTTCCACGCGGTCAGCGCCGTCTCGAGGCCGATCAGCCCGATGAGCGAGCCGAACACCGCGAGCACCGCGCCGATGCCCGCGACGACCGCGCCGGCGGCCCGCAGTGCGCCCCGCTCGACGGCGAACGCCCAGGCCGCGGCGACCACGACCCAACCGAACGCCGCGAAGGCGATCGCGATGTAGATCGAGCGGCCGATCGGGTTGGTCCAGAACTCGAACCAGTACCCGCCGGGCCCGGTCGGCGAGAGCACCGCGAGCAGCAGCACCACGCGCAGCGTCGCCGCGCCGCCGACGGCGGCCAGCACCGGCTGCATCGAGCGGCGGCCGAGGGCGAGCCGGAGCACGGCGACGAACACGGCCCAGCCGCCGAGGGTCACGAGCAGATGCGAGGGCGCCAGGAACCAGGTCTGGATGCCGCGGCTCGCGACGAGCGCCACCGCGGGCACGGCAACGAGCAGCGCACGATCGAGTCGCCCGAGACCCTCGACCACTTCGCGGGCACGCCACGGCCGCGTGGCGGCCGCCCAGAGGGCGCGCGCGGCGCGGGCACCCGGCCACGCGCGACGGGCGAACACCGGCACCAGGCCGTAGCCGAGCCAGGCCACGAGGAGCACCAGCAGGATGCGCGCGGCCCAGGCCATCGGCAGGTCGCGCACGGCGCGCTCGACGCCGAGCTCGGCGGCCGTGAGGTTGTACGCCGGCAGGTACGGGTCGCCGGCGTAGGCGGCCTCATGAGCGGCGGCGGATGCCTCGAACGCCTGCCGCGCAGCATCCCACCGCTCGTAGGCGGCCGGGTCGCCGGTATCGTGCCATTGCGCCTGACGCAGGAACATCGCGCGATAGTCGCCGAGCATCGCGTAGGTGTTGGCCTGGTAGTCGAGGGTGTCGACGAAGGCTGTGCGCAGCGCGGGGTCGCGCCAGGCCGAGGCATCCGTCGCCTGAATGGAAGCCTGCATGCGCTCGACGGCGGCGATCGCGCGGTCGCCGCCTGCGATCGCCTCGTCGAGCTGCCCGCGGCTGATCTCGTAGATGACGTTCAGCACGGCGCTGTCGCCGGTGAGGATGTCCCACTCGAAGATCCACATCATGGGCGGCGGTTCGAGGCCGATCGCGAAGACCCGGCGATCGGCGAACGGGCCGATGTAGAGGCCGTCGGTGATCGCGGCGCGCGAGTCGGCCATCACCTCGCCGATCGCACGCACGGTCGCCGGGTCGTCCGAGAACCAGCGCCGCGCCCAGTCGGCCGTGATCTCGGCGGGGTCGGCGGCGGGGTCGCGCGCGAGGCGCACCGCGAGCTCGGTGTTCAGCTCGTAGAGCTGCCAGAAGCCCGCCTTCTGCTCGAGCGAGAGGGGGCCGGCGCGCCAGGGGCCGCCGTCCTGCGTCCACGTCCAGATGCCCTCGACCCGCGGGTTCGCCGCGATGAACCGCGTGAGCGCCTCTTGGTAGAGCACGCCGAGGTCGTTCGGGAAGGCGCCGAAGTTCTCGAACTCGCGCCGGCTCTGGAACTCGACGATGCGGCGCTGCTCGCCGATCTCGAGCGTGTGGTTCAGCGGCAGGTGGCTGTAGAAGTCGCCGAGGGTGTACTTCGTCGAGACGATGAGCGCGTCGGAGTCGATGCCGCCGAGCACCGCCTCGTACGAGGCGTCGTTCGTGTGCATGTCGCCGACGGCGCCGACGCCCACGCTCCAGGTGCGGAAGATCACCTCGCGATCGACGCGCTCGGCCTGCTCGGTCAGCGCGGTGAGCATCGCGCGCACCGAGTCGACCGTCGTGACCGCGAGTTTCGAGTAGTAGTCCCACCCCGGCAGGTCGTAGACCCGGCCGGCCTCGCCGATGCGGATGAGCACGCCGTCGAGGTAGGGCATCGCGGCGTACAGCTCGTCGAGCCCGGCCGAGTAGACCTGCCAGAACTCGGGGTCGTCTGTGGCGAGGCCGCCGAAGCGGTCGACGAGGTACTCCTCGAGCGGCGTGGTGAGGGTCAGCATGTCGGTGCGGAAGTAGACGTCGAGGCCCGCGTCGTGGGCGTACTCCCACATCGGCCCGAACGCCTCGCGCATCGCAATGGCGCGGGCGACGTGGGAGTCGCCTTCTTCATAGACGGCGCTGCCGTCGCCGACACCGTCGAAGGTCAGGTACTCGACGAAGCCGGGGATCGCGATCGCGTTGTAGCCCTCGGCGAGCGCGTGGCGCACGAACGCCTCGAAGTCGGTGCGGGCGACCGCGAGCGCGGTCTCGTCGATGTACGGAGCGTCGGCGAGGATGACATCGGCGAATGCCTTCGAGTTGTGCGAGTAGTCGTCGCCCGCCGCCCACTCGGCCTCGTCGACCGTCACGCCGACGGCGCCGAGGTCGACCATGCGGAACCCGAGGCGCGACTCGACGATCTCGCCGAAGCGCTCGGCGACGCTCCGACGGTCGCGAACGGCGGCGGCGAGGTCGTAGACGCCGAGCACGGCACCGGCCTCGGAGGCCGCGACGACGCGGAGCGCGTCGGGGGTGCCTTCGAGGCGGTAGGTCTCGTCGGTGGCGTCGGTGGCGTCGGTCTCGTCTGTCTCGTCGGTCTCGTCGGTGGCGGCTTCTGCGCCCTCGATGACGACCTCGAGCGTCGCCGTGCCGGTGTGCTTCTCTGCGCCCGCGACGGCGTCGCGCAGCTCGTCGACGGCGAGCCCCAGGCGGAGCGTCGCCGGCGCACTGATCGAGGTGAACTCGGGCGGAGCGATCGACGGGGTCTCGGGCGCGGCCGCGAGCACTTCGGTCGGCACGTCGGACGCCTCGCTGCGAATGCCGAGTTCATCGGCGAGCACGACGGCGACACCGGCGCCCAGCGCCACGAGCACCGTGAGCGCGACGCCGGCGAGCAGTCTCCGTCGGGTTCGCGCCATCACCCGAGCAGCGTAGCAACACTGGGACGATTGTCCCAGTTTGGGCATGAAACAGGGCCGTGCGGATGCCTCGTGGCATCTGCACGGCCCTGTGACCGTGTGCTCAGCTCACCTGGAGCCGAACCTCAGCCCTCAGGCCGAAGCGCCTGCGCGACGACGGTAGACGAGCACCGCACCGGCCGCGAGCAGCAGCGCGCCGCCCACGAGCGGAAGCGTCGCGTCGAACCCGGTCTCGGCGAGGCCGGAGCCGCCCGAGCCGGTTCCAGCGGCCGCGGGAGCCGCGACGACGGTGATCTTCACGATCGCGTCGGCGTAGTTGCGCTCGCCCTCGCCGTCGCCGTCGCCGTACCTGTAGGTGGCCGTGAGGAAGTGCTCGCCGGGCGTGAGCGCGGCGAGCGTCTCAACCGACAGCGGCACGGTGAGGACGCCGGTGTTGTCCGTCTGGAACACGCCGACGGGGACGGGGGTCGAGTACGCGAACACACCGAAGTAGGTGAACGCCGCCCATGCGCCGGCGCCTTCCCACGCGTCGCCCATGTCGACCGACACCTGACCGGCCGTGCCCTGCGTGAAGGTGCCGCCGTCGTAGATCGTGCCCTCGTAATCGTTCTCGATGTAGTCGGCGAGCTCGGCGGAGTCGGCGAAGGGGGCGTCAGCGAGCTCGGGTACGTCCTGCGGCTGACCGAAGTAGGTCAGGTCGGCACCCCACTTGATGTTGTACAGGTATCCGGTCTGTCCGGCATCGACGAACACGCCGTAGCCGAGGAGCACGATGTCGTCGTCGGCATTCGAGCTTTCGATCGCGGTCAGCAAGTTGTCGAGCGTGTCGGTGGCATTCGCTGCGTAGGTGCCACCGATGGCCTTGCTCGTCGTCCACTGCTCTGCCGGGTCGACCATGTACGCGCTCGTGCTCGCGGGGCGCAGCGTCGTGTACTGCTGGTCGCCGGCCGCGTTGTCGTAGAAGAGCGGGATCTGGAAGAAGGCGTTGCCCGCGTTCCACGAGATGCCGTCGTCGATCAGGTCGCGCAGGTCGCCGTTGTCGACGGCCGCGTCGAAGCCGTTGAGGATCTGCACCTTGCCCGTGAGGTCGATGCCGTTGTCGGGACCGGCATCGGTGTACGAGCCTCCCGCCGCGGCACCGTTGTGCCAACCGATGTAGGTCGACTCATCGGGGCGGATGTCGGTGGAGGCGACGTACTCGGCTGTCTCGGGCTCTGCGGCATGCGCCGGCGCGGCGCCGACGAGTGCGAGGCCACCACCCATGGCGATGGCCGCGCCGATGGCGGCGAGTTTGACGGTGCGTCGTTCACGGGCCATGAATGGTCCTGCTCTCTTGGTGATTGCTGCGTGGGAACATGCATCGAGCCGCGCTCTCGCGCAGCTCGATGCAGTACATGTGAATGCCTTCATCATAAGCGGATGGATCTCTCCGCTTACGGCCCCCGTTCGGGGGTCGCCTGTCAGGAATTGCGGTCAGGCCGAGGCACCCCCGCGGCGACGGAAGACGAGTACCGCGCCGGCCGCGAGCAGCAGCGCGCCGCCCACGAGCGGCAGCGTCGCGTCGAACCCGGTCGCGGCCAGACCGGTGCCCGCCGCGGTGCCGGCCGCGCCCGTGCCGGCGCCTGCAGCGGGGGGCGCCGCCACGACGGTGAAGTTCACGAACGCGAACGCGCCGCTCTCCCAGTACTGCGGCGTGATCGTGAGCGTGTGCTCGCCGGGCTCGAGAGCGGCGAGCGTCTCGACCGAGAGCGGCACCGTGATGGTGCCGGTGTTGTCGGCCTGCGCGACACCGACCGCAACAGGGGCCGAGTAGGCGTACACGTCGAAGTACACCAGCCCCATGGTGACGTCGCCCGGCACGGAGACCTCGCCGGCGGTGCCCTGCGTGAATGTGCCGCCGTCGACGACGCGGTTGTGGCCGCCCTCGAGGTAGGCGGCGACCGCAGCGGAGTCCGCGAATCGAGGCGCACCGAGCGGCTCGACTGCCGGAGGCAGACCGAAGTAGATCAGCTCGGTGCCCCACTTGACCCAGTCGAGGTGCACGGTCTGACCCGCATCGACGAACAGGCCGTACCCGAGCAGCGTGATGTCATCGGCCGCGGGGTCGGCGGCCTCGATCGCGGTGAGCAGGTTCTCGAGCGTGTCGGTGGCATTCGCGGCGTACGGGCTGCCGGCGATGGCCCGACTCGTCGTCCACTGCTGATCGGGCTCCACGCCGTCGGTCGAAGCGGCCGCGGGGCGAAGCGTCGTGAACGGCCGATCGTCGGGCGTTGCCGCCGAGGCGGCGCCGTAGAAGAGCGGAATCTGGAAGAACGCGCCGGGAGCATCCCAGTAGATGCCGTCGTCGATCAGTTCTCGCAGGTCGCCGTTGTCGGCGTTCTCGTCGAAGCCGAAGAGGATCTGCGCCTTGCCCGTGACGTCGAGACCACTGTCGGGCCCGACATCGGTGTAGGTGCCACCGGCGGCGGCACCGTCATGCCAGCCCACGTACGTCGTCGCGTCGGGTCGAATGTCACCCGCGGCGACGAACTGCACCGTTTCGGCGTCGGCGGCCTGCGCCGGCGCAGCGCCCACGAGTGCGAGGCCACCGCCCATGGCGACGGCCGCTCCGATGGCGGCGAGTCTGATGGTGCGTCGTTCACGGGCCATGGAACGGTCCTGCTCTCTTGATCGATGTGTGCGCGGAGTCGATGAGGTGCGCGTGGGCTCGACATATTGTAATCAATCAATTACTTTTCCCTGTGACCCCCATTCGGGGTACAGCGACGTTCGACACAACCAGTGCCACGCGACATCCCACGCCGTAGGCTTGTCAACGTGACCGAACACCCTCGCCTCTCTGCTCGCATCGCCGCCATCGCCGAGTCCGCGACCCTCAAGGTCGACGCGAAGGCGAAGGCCCTCCAGGCCGAGGGGCGCCCGGTCATCTCGTACGCGGCGGGTGAGCCCGACTTCGCGACGCCCGACTACATCGTCGAGGCGGCACTCGCGGCGACGCACGACCCCAAGAACTACCGCTACACCCCCGCGGCCGGCCTGCCCGAGCTGCGTGAGGCCGTCGCCGCGAAGACGCTGCGCGACTCGGGCCTCGAGGTCTCCCCCGCCCAGGTCGTCGTGACCAACGGCGGCAAGCAGGCGGTCTACCAGGCGTTCCAGACGCTGCTCGACCCGGGCGACGAGGTGCTCGTGCCGACGCCGTACTGGACGACATATCCCGAGGCGATCAAACTCGCCGGCGGCGTGCAGGTCGACGTGTTCGCGGGCTCCGACCAGGGGTACCTCGTCACGGTCGCCCAGCTCGAGGCGGCGCGCACCGAGCGCACGAAGGTGCTGCTCTTCGTCTCGCCCTCGAACCCGACGGGCGCCGTCTACTCCCCCGAGCAGACGCGCGAGATCGGCGAGTGGGCGCTCGAGCACGGCATCTGGGTCGTCTCCGACGAGATCTACCAGAACCTCACCTACGGCCCGATCGATGGCCCAGCGGATGCCCCTGCGCCGCGAGCCGTCTCGATCGTCGAGGCCGTGCCGGCGCTCGCGAACCAGACGATCCTCGTCAACGGCGTCGCGAAGACCTACGCGATGACGGGCTGGCGACTGGGCTGGATGGTCGGACCCGCCGACATCATCAAGGGCGCCGCGAACCTGCAATCGCACCTCTCGTCGAACGTCGCGAACATCTCGCAGCGCGCCGCGATCGCCGCGCTCAACGGCCCGCAAGACGCCGTGGAGGAGATGCGCCGCGCCTTCGACCGCCGCCGCCGCACGATCGTCGCCGAGCTCTCGAAGATCGACGGCATCACGGTGCCGGTTCCCGAGGGTGCGTTCTACGTGTACCCCGATGTCTCGGGGCTGCTCGGCCGCGAATGGGGCGGCGTCACCCCGACGACCTCGCTCGAGCTCGCCGACCTGATTCTCGAGCAGGCCGAGGTCGCCGTGGTGCCCGGTGAGGCGTTCGGCCCCTCGGGCTACCTGCGCCTCAGCTACGCCCTCGGTGACGCCCCACTGCTCGAGGGCGTGCAGCGCCTGCAGCGCCTCTTCGCGTAGCGCGCGCTCTCTTCGCCGAGTGTTAACGGTCGGCCGCCCAGGCCCACCGCGAGCGATATCACTCGGCGCGGGGCGTTGACACTCGGCGACCGGAGCGAGGCACGACCAGGGCTGCTCGGGCCTCGGCGGCGAGTTCGTCGGCGACGGCGGTGAGCAGCACCGACCGCAGGTTCCACTGCTGCCAGTAAAGGGGAACGTCGATCGGCGCCCCGCCGAGTCGCACGAGCGCGCCGCGCTCGAGTTCGTCGGCCGACTGGAACGCCGGCAGCATGCCCCAGCCGAGCCCGAGCTTGACGGCGGTCGCGAAGTCGCTCGACGCCGGCACGTAGTGTCGCGGCGGAGCATCGGGGTCGACGCCCTGCGCCGACAGGTGCGCCCGCTGCAGGTCGTCGCGCCGGTCGAAGTCGACGAGCGGCGCGACTGCGAGCGCGACGTCTTCCGCAACGGCGGGCGCACCCGGCACCAGCCCCCAGCGTTCCGCGAACGCGGGCGTCGCCGCGGCCTCGTAGCGCATGACGCCGAGCGGGCGCACGAGGCATCCGGCCACCGGTGTCGACTGCGAGGTGACCGCGCCCATGACGGTGCCCGACTCGAGCAGTCCGGCGGTGAAGTCCTGGTCGTCGCGGTGCAGGTCGAAGACGACCGGGTGCCGCTCGGCGACGCGCGCGAGGGCCGGCAGGAACCAGGTCGAGAGCGAGTCGGCATTGACGGCGAGCGGCAGCGAGATGGGGCGAGCGGATGCCGCGTCGAGCCCGAACTCCGCGACGGTGTCGTGTTCGAGCAGGGCGATCTGGCGGGCGAGTCGCACGATGGGCGCCCCGGCCTCGGTGGCGCGGGCCGGCTTCGAGCGCACGACGAGCACGCGGCCGAGCTGCTGCTCAAGCGCCTTGATGCGTTGCGAGACGGCCGACGGCGTGATGCGCAGCCGCCGCGCCGCCGCGTCGAAGGTGCCCTCGTCGATGACGACGGCGAGCGTGCGGGCGAGGTCGAGCGGAATCTGCATCTGAAGCAATGCTAATGCGCATGAAGAATCTTGAGCTGGAATGATGCGCCACGCACGGCATACGGTCGTCTCGTGCCCGTCTCCTCCGTGCTCGCCGGCTTCGGCCTCGGCCTCTCGCTCATCGTCGCGATCGGCGCGCAGAACGTGTTCGTGCTGCGACAGGGCATCCGGCGCGAACACGTCTTCGCGGTCGCCGCGATCTGCGCGCTGAGCGACCTCGTGCTCATCATGGTCGGCGTCTCGGGCATCGGCGCGGTGATCACGGCCGTGCCGTGGCTCGTCGATGTCATCCGCTGGGCTGGCGCCGCGTTCCTCGTCGTGTACGGGCTCCTCGCGGCACGGCGCGCGATCAGGCCGAGCGGCGAGGCGCTCGAGGTCGCGGCCGCCGAGCGCGAGATCGAGGTGGTCGAGCATGAGATCGAAGCGGATGTCGCGGGGCCCGTGCCTGCCCGGACGGGGACACCGGCGACGGGCGCGGGCCCCGCGACATCCATTTCGACGACGACCCGTACCCGGCGACGCACCGGCCTCGCCGCGGCCGTGCTGACCTGCCTCGCCCTCACCTGGCTGAACCCGCACGTGTACCTCGACACGGTGTTTCTGCTCGGTTCGGTTGCGAACACGCACGGCGACGCGCGCTGGGCGTTCGCCGCGGGTGCCGGCGTCGCGAGCATCGTGTGGTTCTTCGGGCTGGCGTACGGGGCGCGGTTGCTCGGCGGCGTGCTCGCGAGCCCGAAGGCGTGGCGTGTGCTCGACGCGGTGATCGCCGTCGTCATGGTCGCGCTCGGCGTCATGCTCGTGCTGCCGCACTGAGCCGGCTGCCGCACCGACCAGCTCCGCACCGGATCCCGCCGGTCACCGCGCAGGTGTCGAGAACGACTATCGCCGTTCGTCGTACTTGCGTAGCGTGACCGAGAGAGAGGATTCCACCATGGAATACGCGCTGTTCTACGCAGAGGGCGACGATCCCGTCGCCTACGTTCCGGCCGACGACGATATCGGAGCCTGGGTCGACGAGCTCGAGGGCCGCGGCGCCTCGGAGTACGGCGAACGGCTTCGGCCCGACCACGACGCCACGACCGTGCGCGTCCGTGACGGGCAGCTGCTCGTCACCGACGGGCCGTTCACCGAGTCGAAGGAGTCGATGGGCGGCTTCGACATCATCGACGTCGCCGACCTCGACGAGGCGATCGAGATCGCGTCGCGTCACCCCGCGGCCGCCTTCGGCCGGGTGGAGGTGCGGCCGTTCATGCAGTGGCCGGGCGCCGACCCTGAGGCACGCGTCGTGCCGGAGGGGTTTCGCGAGCGAGCGGTGACGGGGCGCCGGTATCTGATGCTCGTGGTCGCCGGGCGCGGGGAGGAGCGCACGGAGGTCGCGGACGCAGCTGCAGCGGCGACGGGCGACGGGGTTTCGGCAATCGGCGGTGCTGCGGCCGAAAGCGAGGTCGGCGACGATCCCGACGCCTGGGTGACCGAGATGGATGCCCGCGGCACCCGCCTCTTCGGCGAGGTGCTGCACGGCCCCGAAGACGCGACCTTCGTGCGCCGCCGCGGTGGCGAGGTGCTCGTCAGCGACGGCCCCTTCGCCGAGTCGAAGGAGTGGATCGCGGGCTTCGACCTGCTCGAAGTGCGCGACCTCGCCGAGGCGATCGAGGTGGCGTCGAAGCATCCGATGGCCAGGGGCGGCACGCTCGAACTGCGCCCGCTCTGGCCGTTCGACGTGCACGACGACCACGTCGCCCGCCACGCGCGGGAGGGAGCCGAACGCGGCATCCGGGTCGAACCGGCCGCCGCCGAGGCACTCGACGCGGTCGCGGGGGCAGGCCGCTGAGCCGCAGGCCGATGACGGCGGGAGGGCCGATGCCGGAGGACGGGGCCGACGTGCTCACGCCCGAGGTCGCCTCGGCCCTCCACTCCGCGTTCGAGTCGGACTGGTCGCGCGTCGTCGCGACGCTCATCCGCACGACGGGCGATTGGGATGTCGCCGAAGAGGCGGCATCCGGGGCGTTCGAGCGCGCGGCGACCACCTGGCCTCGCGACGGCGTGCCGTCGAATCCGGGCGCGTGGCTCACGACCGCCGCGCGCAACCTCGCACTCGACCGATTGCGGCGGCGCGGTGTCGAGTCGGGAAAGGTCAGGGAGTGGATGTCTGCTGAGACGCTCGCAGGGCGCGCCGCCGGGCCGCCGGACCCGGCGGAGGTCGTGGCCGAGGTCGCCGCCGCTCACGACGAGCCCGACTGGGACGATCGACTGCGCCTCATCTTCACGTGCGCCCACCCCGCGCTACCGATCGAGTCGCGCGTCGCGCTCACCCTGCGCACGGTCGGCGGTCTCGAGACGCGCGAGATCGCCCGCGCCTTCTTCGTGCCCGAGGCGACGATGGCGCAGCGCATCGTGCGCGCGAAGCGCAAGATCGCGAACGCGGGCATCCCCTATCGTGTGCCGCCGCCGGGTGCCCTGCCCGATCGACTCGACGGGGTGCTCGCGGTGCTCTACCTCGTGTACAACGAGGGCTACGTCGCCTCATCCGGCGACCGACTGCAGCGGGTCGACCTCGCCGCCGAGGCGATCCGGCTCACTCGTCTCGTCGTCGAGCTGCTGCCCGACGCCGCCGAGCCGCGAGACTTTCTGGCGCTCATGCTGCTGCAGCACGCTCGGGCAGCGACGCGAGTCGATGCCGACGGCGGGCTCGTGCCCCTCGATGAACAGGATCGCGAGCGCTGGAACCGGGAGTCCATCGCCGAGGGCCTCGCCCTGCTCGAAGCGGCCCCGAGGGCCGAGCGCGGCCCGTACCGGGTGCAGGCCGAGATTCAGGCCGTACACGCTCGGGCGCGCACCGCGGCGCAGACCGACTGGCCGGCGATCGTGCACCGGTACGACGAGCTCGCGCTGCTCACGAAGGGCGCGTCGCCGTTCGTCCAACTCGGCCGCGCGATCGCGATCGGCATGGCCGACGGCCCCGACGCCGGCCTCGCGGCGCTCGCCGCGCTCGAGTCGTCGAAGCGTCTCGCCGGGTACCACCTGTTGCCGGCGGCGCAGGCCGACTTCCTTCGCCGCTCGGGCCGAGCGGAGGCCGCAGCGGCCCGGTATCGCGACGCGATCCCCCTCGCCCCGACGGCGCCCGAGCGGCGGTATCTCGAGCGACGGCTCGCCGAGCTGGGCGTCTCGGCCGAACTCCGCCCCGATCGCTGACTCGCCGGCCACACTGGCTGCGTGACGTCCGTGCAACCCCTAAGGTCGAGCCTCCTCGTTCGGGCGTGCCGAGAACTTCCGCGCTGAGGGGAACCAAAGCAGAACACTCCCAACGAGGGCAGCCACACCGGATGCCACGTACAACGGCACTGCACCAACCGCGGTCGTGACCATCAGTAGTGCAAAGACCACTGCAACCCATTTCGGCCACCTGTGCTGTCTCAGCGCGAAAAAGGCGGCAAGCAGGAGGACTGCGGCGACAGCCCCCGCGATCGCCAGAAAGAGCGACGCCACCAGAACCATCTGAGGGGTGGAGGTCGCATCGGATCCGCTGAAGGGGAGTGGGGCAGCGTTTGCCAAGTACAACACCGACGATGTAGCTAACGCACAAGATCCCGCAGCTACGAGCTTCGGCAACGGCCTAGATCGCGTACGTAACGCTCCCATGCCATAACCTCCTTGATCGTTGAAGATGACTCCGCTCGGCGTTACCAGCCATCGTGCGCAATCCAGCCACCGTTCTTCCAGTATGTATCCTCTGCCTCCAACCAGAGGACTGTGTCGAAAGCGACGCTTCCGGCATTCTCGGGGTCCAACTCCGCGGCGAACAGTCCATAGTTTCCGGTTCTTACCGAGCTTGCGAAGGCGATCCCAATCGGGATCCCGCCAGTGGCTACGGGGACGAAAGCCTCCCACGTCGGCGCTTGCTTTTTCCACTCGTCCGTCGGTGCATAAGTGAACGAGATCAGCGGCGTGTTGGGTCTGCTGCACGAGTAGGTGACATCTGAGTTGGCTTGCTCTTCGGGGCGGGCTGGAAGGATGTTGCTGTGCCTAAGCCTTACCCGAGCGAGT
>NZ_JBSHJY010000014.1:0-71557 GCF_053619715.1 Agromyces sp. NPDC055520
GGCCCGGGCCACGAGGCATCCACTCTGCTGTTCGGGGCAGCCGACGGGCGGCCGACCTGCGGCCGACCTGCCGCCCGCCCGATCACGCCAATGCGAACCGCAGCTCGGCCATCGCGGGCCCCGACCAGACCGTGCCGTCGAGGTCGTCGCTGCGCACCGTGACGACCTTGCCGCCCTTCGACATGACGAGCAGCGCGAGCTGCGGCAGCAGGTCGCCGGCGTGCGTGCCGTCGCTGAGCTGCTCGTCGGCGCCGTTGCCGCTCGCGAATTCGATCGCCCCCGACTCGCGGTCGAGCGTGCCGTTGACCGAGGTCGTGAAGTCGAACCAGAACACCTCGACCGCGCCGTCGGCCGCCTGCCGGCCGATCGCGGAGAGATCGCGCTCGACGTGGCCCGCGGCGCCCTCCGTGAGTTCCCGCAGCGCTCCATCGGCCTCGGCGACGTTCAGCCGTGCGAGCTGCTCGCGCAGTGCCACGTCGATCTCGGCCGCACCGAGCCGATCGGGAGCCCCGGGCACCCCGACGACGCGGCGTCCGTTGCGGATGCGGTCGATGAAGCGGCTGAGCAGCGGCTCGGCGGCGAAGACGAAGAGCGGCACGTGCCCGTCGAGGTCGCGCTGCATGAGCTCGTGCCGCGTGGCGTCGACGACGCGCTTCACGTAGAGCTCGAGGTAGGGCGTCTTGCGCTCGTCGCCGCTCACGCCGCGGTCGCCGTGCTTGCCGCCGCGAGGCTTGTCGTCGTTCTCGGGATCGCGGTTGATCGCGTCGTCGAGGTTCTTGTCGTACGACTCGTCGATGTCGAGGCGCACGGCCCGATCGGTCGGGGTTGCGTGCCACAGCGCCCACTCGTTGGCCGACAGTGTGAGCGCGAACGCCTCCTGGTCTTGGCTCGGCGCGCGCAGCAGCTGGCCGAGCGTGAAGTGCGAACCGACGTGCACGGCGTCGTCGAGCCGGTTGGGCAGCACGAAGACCTCGTTGAACCCCGGGGCGACGAAGATCGCGAGCGACCGGGCGAGCCCCGTCCAGATCCCCTGGTCGGCGATCACGGCGTCGCGCTCGCGGCGCAGCGCCTCGAGCTCGGCGTTCGCGGCGCCCGACGTCTTCACCCGTTCGATCGCCTCGTCGAACGAGCTCTTCACCACCACCTCTGCGCGCTCACGCTCGCTGACGACCGGCGAGGTCGACGCGTAGATCGTGATCGCGGGATGGTGCACTCCGGCGAGCGCGGTGAAGTCCGCTGCAGTGGGCAATGCGTAGTGGACGGTCATCGTTCCTCCCCCAATGTCACGGCGACGACGGTGTCGCTCGCCCCCAGCCTATGAAGACCGGGGCGCGAGCGACAGTCCCCCGCTCAGCCGACCGGGTGGTTCGACCGCATCACGCGCGTCGGGTCGACGGCGCGCTTGACGGCGCGCAGCCGCTCGAGGTCGTCGCCGAAGAACCGCTCAGCCGGGTGGGAGTGCTCGGCGAAGTTCAGGTACTCGGTGGCCGCGCGCCACGGCTCGATGCGCGAGAGCAGTCGGCCGAGCGACTGGGCGAGTGCGTCGCCGTTGCCGGGCATCGCGATGCCGACGCCGTACACGAGATAGCCGCCGTCGATTCCCGCGGTCACGCCCGGTTGCGGCATTCCCTGAGCGGATGCCGCGGCACGCGCGACACCCGGAGACATCATGCCGCCGAGGTGGCGGATCTCTGCGGAGAGCAGTGCCGACGAGGCGTCCGGCCCCACCGCGTCGACGAACGCGCGGATCGCGGCCGGCGGAAGCTCGGCGAGCAGCATGCCGTCGCCGTAGCCGGGGACCGGCTGCGGCGGGTCCATGTGCAGTTGCAGCAGCTCGGCCGAGGTCTGCGGGTGCACCGTGTCGACCTCGGGAGCGAGCGCACGCAGCGGCGCGAGCAGCTCGTCGACGCGCGCCGGGCCCTCTTGCATCGCGACCTCGACGACGACCAGCGCCCGGCCCGAGAGGAACGGCGGCAGCTCGGGCATCGGGGGCAAACGCAGCACCCGGCCGACCGAGGTGACGGAAGCCGGCAGGTCGGCGGTCCACGCCGCCCACGCCGCCATGACGTCGGCGGTGCGCTCGATCGGCCACAGCAGCATGCCGGCGCTGAGTTCGGGCACCTCGAAGAGACGGAACTCGAGCGCCGTGACGACGCCGAAGTCGCCGCCGCCGCCGCGGAGCGCCCAGAACAGCTCGGCGTCGTGCTCGGCGTCGACCCGGCGGGCCTCGCCGTCGGCGGTGACGAGTTCGATGGCGACGACGTGGTTGGCGGCGACGCCGTGCGAGCGGGCGAGCCAGCTCACCCCGCCGCCGAGCGTGTAGCCGACGACGCCGACGTCGTGCGAGGAGCCGGCGAGCGCGGTGAGCCCGAACGGCGCGGCCGCCGCGACGACGTCGCCCCATTGGGCACCCGCCTCGACGCGTGCGATGCGCGCCTCGGGGTCGACCTCGACGCCCCGCAGCTCGTGAGTGCGCACGAGGATCGCGTCGGCGAGGCCGTCGCGAGCTGCGAGCGGGCCGGCGTTGTGACCGGTGGCCTGCGGGGCGACGGCGAGGCCGAGTCCCTTCGCGATGCGCACGGTCTGTGCGACGTCGTCGGCGTCGGCCGCGACGACGACCGCGGCGGGGCGCTGGTCGACGGCGAGGTTCCAGGCGGATCGGGCTTCGTCCCAGCCGGAGTCGCCGGGGATCAGCACGCGACCCGCGATGCGGTCGTCGAGCAGTGCGAGCGCCTCGCGCAGCGAGAGCGTGGTGGGGTCGGTCGTGACGGCCGACGGCACAGGGGTGTTCACGATGGTGGTTCCTTTCGGGTGCGTCGCGGGCCCATGCGCGCCCTCTCGGGCCGCTCCGACGGCCGCACTGGTGTCAGGCGGCGCTCGCAACGAGAACCCATCCAACGGCGGCTCGGTCTCGCCCGCGTCAGGGGATCCCCTCCGATCGTCTCAGTGGCAGCCCGGCCCCGACATGGACCCAGGTCGCCTCCCCGGCGCCGTGGAATACACGACCCCGCACGCCGGTTGCCGTGAGAGATGACTTCTTCGCCCCGCCTCTCCGTGCTCGACCTCATCCCGGTGCGCACCGGCCAGACGAGCGCTGGTGCGCTCGCGGCATCCGTTCGCCTCGCGCAACTCGCCGACCGTCTCGGTTTCACGCGCTACTGGTTCGCCGAACACCACAACATGCCGGCCGTCGCCTCGACGACGCCGCCCGTCTTGATCGCGGCGATCGCGGCGAAGACCGAGCGCATCAGGGTCGGCTCGGGCGGCGTCATGCTGCCGAACCATGCTCCGCTCGTCGTCGCCGAGCAGTTCGCGGTGCTCGAGGCGTTCGCGCCAGGCCGCATCGACCTCGGCATCGGCCGGGCACCCGGCAGCGACCCCGTCATCACGCAACTGCTGCGCGTGTCGGGGCCGACCGCCGACGTCGACCGGTTCCCCGATCACATCGCCGACATCCTGTCGCTGCTCTCGCCCGACGGCGCGTCGCTGCGACTCACGAGCGGGCGCGAGTACGCGATCACGGCGACACCGGCGGCGACGGATGTGCCGACGCTCTGGCTGCTCGGATCGAGCGACTACTCGGCGAAGCTCGCCGCCTCGCTCGGCCTGCCGTACGTCTTCGCGAACCACTTCTCGGGCGAGGGTCTCGAGCGCGCGCTCGAGCTCTACCGCACCGAGTACCGGCCGAGCGAGGCGCACCCGGTGCCAGAGACGTTCCTGACGGTGAACGCCTCGGTCGCGCCGACCGCCGAAGAGGCGCGCGCCCGGGCGCTGCCGCAGCTGCACTCGATGGCGCGACTGCGCACCAACCGGCCGATGCGCCCGCTCGAGACGGTCGAGGAGGCGCTCGCCGCCCCCGCCGACTCGGTCGGCGACGAACTCATCGCCGCCATGGAACAGCGGTGGATCATCGCGGATCCTGCGTCCGCGGCGGCTTCGCTACGCACCCTCGCGGCGCGCCACGGCATCGACGAGATCATGCTCGCGCCGATCGGCGGCAGCTACGAGGGCGAGGCGAGCGACACCACGCCTGGGCGCGAGCAGACGCTCGAGCTGCTCGCGAACGAGCTGCTGAGCGACTGATCGCTAGCGAACTGCTGAGCGACTGATCGCGACCCGTCGGGCGGCGTCGGCGCCGGCGTCAGATGCGGCGGCGGCGCCCGGGAGTCACTGCGGCGGTGACGACGGCGGCTTTCGCGATCGGTGAGGGCCCCGGCGTCACCGCGGAGGCGACCACCGCGGCCCGCGCGACCGGCGCTCCGACCACTCCGACGCGTCCGACTCGTGCTGCTCTCAACATGTCATGCTCCTGTCTCGTCGTCGTCGGCCTCGATCGAAGCGATGATCGCCTGGATCGGGATCCGTCCGCTCGCGACCAGTTGTCCGCCGGCCCGGCGAGCCGCTGCGGCGAACGGCCCCGCCCAGAGGTTCTCGTAGACGATCACCCCCGCGACGCTGCCCGGCTCCATCGCGTTCGCGAGGTGCTCGACGTCGTCGGCGGCGAGCAGTTCGGCGAGTTCGGACTCGAGCGCCACGAGCGGACCGAGTTCGCCGAGGTCTTCGAGTTCGACGGCCTCGACCGTGCCGTCGCCGTCTTTCGTCAGCACGATCATGTCGATGAGCCGGATCGTGCCGGCGTCGACGAGTCGCACGAGTTCTTCGGCGATCTCGCCGGTGAAGTTCGCCTGCCCGGCGGGGAACTCGAGGACCAGATAGTCGACCGGTCCGAGTTCGTCCAGTGCCTGCTCCGTCATGTTCGTGCTCCGATCCGTCGCGAGGCATCCGGCAGTCGCACGGTCGCCGCTCTCAGGTTCGCCGCGCCGGCCGCGGCACGCATCACGCGATCTGGATGATTCGGCATCGCGAGAGTCTCGGTACGGTGGCCCCGTCGTCACCGCCACCGCCACCGATCGCGGCCGCGGCTGCGGTGTCGACGGCATGCCACGACGGCGTGCCGCACCGCACCGACACGGGGGAAACACCATGAAGCCAGATCGCCACGCGCGCACGATGCTGCCGATTCCCGATCGCCCGGCACCCGGGCTCACGACCTACGACGCGAAGAACCCGGATACGGCGTATCCGCCGATCGAGCCGCTGCTGCCGCCGGACGGCGCGCCGAACGTGCTGATCGTCCTGATCGACGACACGGGGTTCGGGGCGTCGAGCGCCTTCGGCGGCCCATGCGCGACGCCGAATGCCGAGAAGCTCGCCGCCGGCGGGCTGAAGTACAACCGCTTCCACACGACGGCGCTCTGCGCGCCGACCCGAGCGGCGATGCTCAGCGGACGCAACCACCACTCGGTCGGCATGGGCAGCATCACCGAGACCGCCACGTCGGCGCCCGGCAACAGCTCGCTCAAGCCGAACACGAAGGCACCGCTCGCGATGACGCTCAAGCTGAACGGGTACTCGACGGCGCAGTTCGGCAAGTGCCACGAGGTGCCCGTCTGGCAGTCGTCACCCATGGGGCCGTTCGATGCCTGGCCCTCGGGCGGCGGCGGGTTCGAGACCTTCTACGGATTCATCGGCGGCGAGAACAACCAGTGGGATCCGGCGCTCTACGACGGCACCACGCCGGTCGAACCACCGGCGACGCCGGAGGAGGGCTACCACCTCACCGAGGATCTGGCCGATCACGCCGTCAACTGGATCCGCACGCAGAAGGCACTGATGCCCGACAAGCCGTTCTTCGTCTACTTCGCGCCCGGCGCGACGCACGCCCCGCACCACGTGCCGAAGGAGTGGGCCGACAAGTACAAGGGCGCCTTCGCCGACGGGTGGGACGTGCAGCGCGAGAAGACGTTCGCCAAGCAGAAGGAACTCGGCATCATCCCGGCCGATGCGGAGCTGACGGCCCGCCACGCCGAGATCCCTGCGTGGGACGACATGCCGGCCGAGCTGAAGCCCGTGCTCGAGCGCGAGATGGAGGTGTACGCCGGATTCCTCGAGCACACCGACCATCACGTGGGCCGCGTCATCGACGCGATCGAAGACCTCGGGGTGCTCGAGAACACCCTCATCTACTACATCATCGGCGACAACGGGGCATCCGCCGAGGGCACCGTCAACGGCGCGTTCAACGAGATGGCCAACTTCAACGGCATGGCGGCCCTCGAGACGCCCGAGTTCATGCTCTCGAAGATGGACGAGTTCGGTTCGCCGACCTCGTACAACCACTACTCGGTGGGGTGGGCATGGGCGATGGATGCTCCGTTCCAGTGGACGAAGCAGGTCGCCTCGCACTGGGGCGGCACCCGCAACGGCACGATCGTCTCGTGGCCGAAGGGCATCACCGAGCAGGGCGGGCAGCGCTCGCAGTTCACCCACGTCATCGACGTGGCCCCGACGATCCTCGAGGCGGCGGGGCTTCCCGAGCCGACCATGGTCAACGGGGTGCAGCAGTCGCCCATGGAGGGCACGAGCATGCTCTACACCTTCAACCAGCCCGATGAGCCCGAGCGGCACGAGCTGCAGTACTTCGAGATGTTCGGCAACCGCGGCGTCTACTTCAAGGGGTGGAGTGCCGTCACCAAGCACCGCACCCCCTGGGAGCTGATCGCCGACACGATTCCGTTCGACGACGACGTGTGGGAGCTCTACGACGGCAGTTCCGACTACAGCCAGGCCCGCGACCTTTCGAAGGAGCATCCCGACAAGCTGCACGAGCTGCAACGGCTGTGGCTGATCGAAGCCGTGAAGTACAACGTGCTGCCGCTCGACGACCGCACGGGCGAGCGCCTGAATCCCGACCTCGCCGGCCGGCCGACCCTCGTTCAGGGCAACACTCAGTTGCTCTTCTCGGGCATGGGCCGCCTCTCGGAGAACAGCGTCGTGAGCATCAAGAACAAGTCGTTCTCGGTCACGGCCGAGGTCGAGATCCCCGAGGGCGGCGCGAACGGCGTCATCATCGCGCAGGGCGGCCGCTTCGGCGGCTGGAGCGTCTACGTCGTCGACGGCAAGGCGAAGTTCGTCTACAACGTGCTCGGCATCCAGGAGTTCGCGACGGTCGCCGACACCCCGATCCCGGTCGGCAAGCACCAGGTGCGAATGGAGTTCGCCTACGACGGCGGCGGCCTGGCGAAGGGCGGCGGCGTCACCCTGTATTACGACGGTGCCGCGGTCGGCACGGGTCGAGTGGGGGCCACGCAGGCGATGGTCTTCTCAGCAGACGAGACGACCGACATCGGATACGAATCAGGCACGGCCGTCAGCCCCGACTACACCCCGCAGACGAGCCGGTTCACCGGCAAGATCAACTGGGTGCAGATCGACCTCGGCGACGACGACCACGATCACCTCGTCGACCCCGACGAACGGATGCGCATCGCGATGGCGCGCCAGTAGCCCTGATCCGGGCGCCCGGCCGGAGTCTCCGGTCGGGCGTTCGGATTGCGGCGTCGCTCAGGCCGTGAGCGGCGAGCCGTCAGGCCGCGAGGCCGAGTCGGCGCAGGTCGTCGCCCGACGCGCGGTACTCGCCGCCGTCGGCGATCGTGAACTCGCGCGGCACGCGCGCGCCGTTCTGCACCTTGGCGTCGCGACCGATGGTCGCGTACGGGCCCACGACGGCGTTGCGGCCGATGACCGCCCGGCGGCCGACGTGCGCGTTGACCCCGATCACGGCGCGCTCGGCGACGATCGCGTCGCCCTCGACCCAGCCGCCCGGGCCGATCTGGGCGCCGCGCTGCACCTCGGCGCCCGAGTCGACGTACGCCGAAGGGTCGACGAACGCGGTCGGGTCGACCTTGGCCGTCGTGGCCACGAGGCCACGGCCGTTCACGTGCTTGCGGTAGCGACGCAGGATCCCGGCTTCGTCCTCGAACTCGACGTAACTGATGCCCACGTTCTCCTCCTTCCGGTGCGGTGAATCCACACCCGAACACTGATACAACACCAGTGCTGACCGGGGAATTCCCACGGCTCGAGGCTCGGCGTGCTGCGCGGCATCCGCGTAGTGTCGAAGTTGAACCAGCCAACTGACCGGAGGTGGCTCGCGGCTCACAGCAATCCGTTCGCCTCAGAAGGTTAGGCTGTCCTAAGCACTACGGATGCCGCGTCGCGGGCCGTCCGACCACCATGACACCTCGCCCAGGCCCAGCCATGCCCCCAGCACTGCTCGAACTCGACCGCGTGAGCATCCGCCACGAGGGCGCCGAGCTGCCGACCCCGGTCGACGTCTCGTTCGAGGTCGCACGCGGCGAGGTCGTGCTGATCCTCGGCCCGAGCGGGTGCGGAAAGTCGACGCTCACCCTCGCGCTCGACGGGCTCGTGCCGCACGCCGTGCCGGCCGCCCTCGAGGGCACGGTGCGCGTCGCCGGACTCGACACGAGCGAGCACCCCGTCGGCGTGCTGAGCGAACACGTCGCCATGGTATTCCAAGACCCCGACGCGCAGATCGTGACCGGCACGGTGCTCGACGAAGTGTGTTTCGCGCCCGAGAATCAGCTGGCCGAGGCATCCGACGTGCTCGAACGCGCCGAGCGCGCACTGAAGCTCGTGGGCCTGTGGGACCGCCGTGCCGAGAACCCCGACACGCTCTCGGGCGGCGGCCGGCAGCGCCTCGCGATCGCGTGCGCGCTCGCAATGGCCGCCCCGGTGCTCGTGCTCGACGAGCCGACGGCGAACCTCGACCCCGCCGGCATCGACGAGGTCTACGCGGTGCTGCGCGAACTCGCGAGCGAACGCGACCACGCCGTCGTGCTCGTCGAGCACAACCTCGACGCCGCCGTCGACCTCGTCGACCGGGTCATCGTGCTCGACGCGGGCGGGCGCCTCGTGATCGACGGGCCCGCCCGCGAAGTGCTGCGCGAGCGCGCCGACGAACTCGTCGCCCTCGGCGTGTGGCTGCCGGTCTCGACGCTCGCGGCGATGCGGTTGCGCGACGCGGGCATCGTGCTGGGCCCCCTCCCCCTCACCCCGGCCGAGCTCGCCGACGCGCTCGATGCGCTGCCCTCGCTGCCGGCTCCGCTCAGCGAGTCGTCGCCCGTGCGCTCGACCGCCCTGTCGCCGCGGCCCACTCTCTCGATCGGCCCCGCGACCGGGTCGATCCCCGTCATCGGCGAGACCGCGATCCGTGCCCGCGACCTCTCGGTGCGCCGCGGCGGCCGCCGAGGGCACGTCGTCGTCGAGGGCGTCGACCTCGACGTCGCCACCGGCGACTTCCTTGCGATCGTCGGCACGAACGGCGCCGGCAAGACCTCGCTGCTGCAGGCACTCGCGGGCGTCATCCCGGCGCCCCGCGGCACCGTCGACGTGCTCGGCGTCGACCCGTCGCGCTGCTCGGCCCGCGAGCGCGCCCGGCGCATCGGCTTCGTGTTCCAGAACCCCGAGCACCAGTTCATCGCCCCGACGGTGGCTGAAGAGCTCGCCCAGGGTCTGCACCTGCAGGGTGTCGCAGAGGCCGACGCGGCGCCGCGGGTCGACGCGATGCTGACGCGCTTCGGCCTCGAGGGGCTGCGCGACCAGCACCCGTTCCTGCTCTCGGGCGGCCAGAAGCGGCGTCTCTCGGTCGGCACCGCGCTCATCGCCGGCGCACCCGTGCTCGCGCTCGACGAGCCGACGTTCGGTCAAGACCGCGCCCGCGCCTCGGAGCTGCTCGATATGCTGCGCAGCCTCAACGACGACGGCACGACCGTGCTCGTCGTCACCCACGACCTGCAGCTCGTCGCCGACTACGCGAGCCACATCGCCGTCATGGGCGACGGGCGTCTCCTGGGCGTCGGCCCGACCGTCGAGGTGCTCGCCGGCCCCCTCGTCGAACAGGCGGGCCTGCGCCACCCGCCGCTCGCCCGCGCCACCCGCGGGCTCGAGCACCACCCCGCTTGGCATTCGGTGACCAGGATGTCGCAACTCCCCGTCTCCGCGAAGGCGGCGTCGTGAGCGCGGCAGACGTGAACGCGGCCGACGAACTCGCGCACCACGCGGCATCCGCCCCGCTCGACCCCTACGCCGAGCACCGCGCACAGCGCTCCTCCCGGTTCCTCTACGCGCTGAACCCGCTCGCGAAGCTCGCCGCCCCGCTGCCGGTCATGGTCGTGGTCATGTTCAGCCGGGGCATCGCGCTGCCGACCGCCTTCATCGTGTTCGCGGCGGCCGTGCTGCTCATCGGCGCCCGCCTGCCGGGCCGGGCCATCGCGGCGATGCTCGTCGGCATCCCGGTCGCTGCGCTCGTGCTCGGGTTCACCTTCGGCGTGTGGATCGACCCGTCGAGCGTCGCCGGCGACCCCGCGGCATCCGTCACCCTGTTCTCGATCGGCGACTGGAGCTTCACGCTCGCCGCCTACCTGCTCGGCTTCGCGACCGGCCTCCGCATCCTCGCGATCCTGCTGCTCTCGCTCATCGCGGGCGTCACCTCGACCGGCACCGAGTTCGTGCGCTCGATGGTGCAGAACCTGCGCGTGCCCTACCGGCTCGGCTACACGGCGCTCGCGGCGCTGCGCTTCGTGCCGCGGTTCGGGCACGAACTCGAGATCATCAGGGCCGCCCACCGCGTGCGCGGTTCCGACGTCGGCCGCGGGCCCGTCGCGGCCGTGCGGCGCGCGCTCGGCTACATCGTGCCGCTGCTCGCCTCGGCGATCCGGCACGCCGAGCGCGTCGCCCTCGCGATGGATGCCCGCGCCTTCGGCGCCCACCGCACCCGCACCGAGCGGCACCTCTCGCCGTGGCGGGTGCGCGACACGGTGTTCGTGGCGTGCTTCCTCGCGGTGAGCGTCGCCATCGCCGTGCTCACCTGGGGTCGCTGAGCGGTACTGCCCGCCGAGTGTTAACGTTCGCCCTCCAGCCGGGGGCTGGCATCGTTAACACTCGGCGGAAGAATGTGGTGCTAGTTCGCGGGCTCGGTGCCCTCGATCTCGACGAGGAAGACGAGGGTCTGCCCGCCGAGCTCGTGCGTCGCGGCATCCGTACCGTAGGCGTACTCCGGCGGAATCGTCACGATGAGCTTGGTGCCGACCTTCTGGCCGACGAGCGCGGCGCCGAAGCCCTGGATCACGCCGTCTGTCGGGAACGTCGAGGCCGATCCGCGCGTGTAGCTCTGGTCGAAGATCTCGCCGGTGGTCCAGCTGGTGCCCTGGTACTGCACGGTGACGCTGTCGCCGGCCTTCACCACGTCGCCGTCGCCCTCTTCGAGCACCTTCATCTGCAGCTCGGTCGACGGCTCGGTGTCGGGCAGGGTCACGACGGGCGGCTCGCCGTCGGCGCCCCACGTGACCTCGGGTACGTTCTCGGTCCACTCGGCGGGCTTCAGGGGCTCCTGCACCTCGACCACGTCGATGACGATCACGACGGTCTCACCCGCGGCGACGCCGATGGTCTCGTTGCCGGTGTCGCCGTAGAGCGTCGACGCGGGCGCGACGGTCACGGTGCGCGAGCCCACGGGCACGCAGTCGATGCCCGCGCGGAACGACTCGAAGACCTGGTCGTCGCCGACCTTGATCGTCGTCGGCTGCGAGAAGAGCTGTTCGCCGCTCGCGCCCGAGAATGCGGTGACGACGACGTTCATCGGGTCGCCCGCTGCGGTCGTGTCGCCGTCGCCCTCGATGGCGATCGTGCGCTGCAGCTCGTCGGCCTCGAGCGGGGTCGTGAACGTCGCGGTCGGCGTGCCCGAGAACTCGCCGTCGACCTCGACACCGTCGCTGAGCGCGCCGGCCTCGACGTCCATGCAGGCGGCGGTGTCCGGCGTCGTGGTGGCCTGGGGCTCATCGGGTGTGCCGGCGCAACCGGCGAGGAGCAGCGCTGCGGCGGAGGCGAGCGCGAAGGGCGCGGCACGGCGCATGGCACGGTTCATAGGACGACGACTCGATTCGATCGGGGGTGGATTGCACCAAGTCTGCACTGTTCGGCTTTCGATTTGCTGAGTCCCGGGTCACGGAATCCGCACGATCTGTGCGGGCGGGCCGCCGCAATCCGAGTTTTCCCTCCCGATCAAGGCCACAATGGGCGGATGGGGGACATGTTGGGGGAACCTGATCTCGCTGGAGGATTCGCGGCTGCGGCCGCGGCATCCATCTCGCTCGACGACGCACTGTGGAATCCGATCTCGACGGCGGCGGTGGCGCGCGCGCACCCGCGATTCGACGAACTCGTGCTCGACGCCTGCTGCGGCGACGGGGCGTCGGCGCTGCCGACGGCCGAGCTCGTCGGCCCCGGCGGGATCGTCGACGCGGTCGATTTCGCCGAGCCGCTCATCGAGGCGGCTCGCGAACGAGCAGGCGAGCGGATGCCGCAGCTCCGACTCCATGTCGCAGACGTCACGCGTTGGGAGCCCACGGGCTACGACCTCGTGCAGTGCGTGCTCGGCGTCTTCCATCTGCCCGACCTCGACGCCGGCACCCGTCACCTGATCGAGCGTGCACGGCCCGGCGGCCGGGTGGCGATCACGGTCTGGGCACGCGGCGCGTTCGACCCTCTGCCCGAGCTGCTCGCCGAGGCGCTGCCCGACGGCGGCGCGTCGCTCGCCGACGACGTGCCGCGTGCTGCGGGACTCGAGTCGATCGACACGGCGGGCAGCCTCGCGCAGTGGCTCACGGGGCTCGGGCTCGAGGAGGTTCGGGCGCACGCGGTGCAGCGGCGACTCGAGCTGACGCCCGAGCTGTCGTGGCGGCTCGTCGAGGGCACGGCATTGCGGTTCATGCTCGGCGGTCGCGGTGCGCCGTCGGTCGAGAAGGTTCGAAAACGGTTTCTGGCGGCGATCGAGAAGCACGGCGTGTCGTCGATCGACGTGACGACGCTCATCGCGATCGGCCGGCGCGCCGAATCGTCGATCGAGTAGCGCCCGCCGAAGATCGAGTAGCGCCCGCCGAAGGAGGACGCGTGTCGAGACCCCGTGCGTGGTCTCGATACGCTCGCTGCGGTCGCTACTCGACCACCGGAGCATCGTCGGCCCCGACCGCGACCGGGCGCGAGTCGTCGTTCGACCATTGGCTCCACGAACCGGGGTAGAGCGCCGCGTCGATGCCGGCGATCGCGAGTGCGGCGACCTCGTGCGCCGCGGTGACGCCAGATCCGCAGTAGGCGGCGACGGGCACTCCCCCGCCGACCTCGATGCCGACCGCTGCGAAGTGCTCGCGCAGCGCCGCGGCCGAACGGAATCGGCCGTCGGCGTCGAGGTTCTCGCCGCTCGGCGCCGAGCGAGCGCCCGGAATGTGCCCGGCCCTCGGGTCGATCGGCTCGACCTCGCCGCGATAGCGGGGCGCACCGCGGGCGTCGAGCAGCACGCCCGAGCTCGCGAACACGGCCGCCTCGTCGATGTCGATCACGGGCATCCCGCCGAAGTGGGCGACGGCATCGCCGGACACGGGGGTCACGTCGCCGACCTCGAGCGGATGCCCCGTGGCCCGCCATGCCGCAAGGCCGCCGTCGAGCATGCGCACGTCCGCGACGCCCGAGTGCCGCAGCAACCACCAGGCCCGCGCTGACGACTGGTTGCCGAGGTCGTCCATCACGACGACGGTGTCGCCAGCGCGCACGCCCCAGCGCTGCATGGCCCCGGTGAAGGCCTCCTCCGTCGGCAGCGGATGCCGGCCCTGCCCGGTCGCTCCGTGGTCGGCGAGTTCGCGATCGAGGTCGACGTAGACGGCACCGGGAACGTGCCCGGCGCGATACGCCTCGGTGCCGTCGGGCTCGGCGAGCGACCAGCGCACGTCGAGCACGACGGTGCGCTCGCCCGTGTCGAAGCCCGCGTCGGCACCCGCGTCGGCACCCGCGTCGGCGCCCTCGGCGAGCCGTGCGGCGAGATCGTCGGCGGTGATGAGGATCGGCATGCCTCCATCCTGCCTCGCCGCGCTGTCGGTTTTGACAAGGCCGACGGGCGACGGTCGACCTCGGGCGTGCGTTCTGCACGCGACATCCACATCTCGGTCGCATCACGACACCTTGCGAATGTCTTGTGCTGCCCCGTATCTTGAGGGAATTGAAATAGTGACCGAATGTTCGGTCATGAATCCCTGCTCGATGACGAGAACCCGCGAGGGCTCACTCAAAGGAGAGTTCACCCCATGCACCGTGCCCAGCGCCGTCTGCTCCTCCCCGCCGCAGTCGCGGCATCCATCGCACTCGTCCTCACCGGGTGCGGCGCCTCGAACTTCGGCGGCGACTCCGGTGGTGACGCCGCCTCCGACGACGGGCCGATCAAGATCGGCGCCGTACTCGACATCACGGGCGTCGGCGCGAACCTCGGCGTGCCCGAGCAGAACACCCTCAACATGCTCGCCGAGCAGCTGAACGCCGACGGCGGCATCGACGGCCGCGAGGTCGAGCTCATCATCAAAGACAACCAGTCCACCGAAGACGGTGCGGCCAAGGCCACCACCCAGCTCATCGAGAACGACGACGTCGACCTCATCATCGGCTCCTCGCGCACCGGCCCCTCACTCGCGATGCGCCCGCTCGTCGAGGCCGCCCAGGTGCCGACCATCTCGGTCGCCGCGAACGCCGCGATCGTCGAGGGCTCCGAGTGGGTCTTCAAGACCGCGCAGAACGACCTCGTCGTGCTCGAGCGCATCCTCGACGACGCCGAGTCGAAGGGCTACACGAAGCTCGCCCTCGTGCGCGACGCGACCGGCTTCGGCGAGGGCATCGCCGACATCATCACCGACCTCGGCTCCACGCGCGGCATCACCCTCACCGCGACCGAGTCCTTCGAGCCCAGCGCGACCGACTTCACCGCGCAGATGACGAACATCCGTGCGGCCGACGCCGACGCCGTGATCATCTGGGGCATCACCCCGTCGGCCGGCCTCGCCCAGGCCGCCTACGTGCAGCTCGGCGTGAACAAGCCCGTCTACCAGTCGCACGGCGTGGCGAACGACGCGTTCTTCGAGGCCGCGGGCCCCGCCGCCGACGGCGTCATCGCCCCGATGGGCCGCCTGCTCGTCGCCGACCAGCTGCCGGCCGACGACCCGCAGAAAGAGGTCATCGACCAGTTCATCGCCGACTACACCGAGGCCTTCGGCTCGTCGCCCTCGAGCTTCGCCGGTCACGCCTACGACGCGTGGAAGATCGGCGTCGCCTCGATCGAAGAGGCGGGCACCGAGCCCGAGGCACTGCGCGACGCGATCCTCGGCACGACCGACTTCATCGGCATCTCGGGCATCTTCACGATGACCCCCGAAGACCACTCGGGGCTGACCGCCGACGCGCTCATCATGGCGCTGGCGGCCGACGGCCGCTGGAACCTGATCGAATAACGGAGCGTTCGACCGTTGATCGACTTCCTCCAGCTGACGGTGGCAGGGCTCTCACAGGGTTCCGTGTACGCCCTGCTCGCCGTCGGCCTCATCGCCACCTACACGGTGCGGCACGTCGTGAACATCGCCCAGGGCGACTACGCGACGCTGGCCGGCCTCGGGAGCATCTCGCTCGTGAGCGCCGGCCTGCCGCTGCCCGTCGCGATCCTCATCGCGCTCGTCTCGGTGACCCTCGCCTCGGTGCTCATCGAGCGGCTCGTCATCGCGCGCGTCAAGAACCTCACGACGCTCGTCTCCATCATCCTCACGCTCGGCGTCTCGACGCTGCTGCAGGCGATCATGCTGCTCATCTGGGGCGCAGAGGGCCGGCGCCTGGTCGCCTTCCCCGGCAGCGACCTGAACCTCGGCGGCGTCAGCATCCGATCGCAAGAGCTCTGGATGCTGGGCGCCCTCGTGGTCGTCGGCGGCGGCGTGCTGCTCTTCTACGAGAAGACCCGGTGGGGCAAGGCGCTGCGCGCGAGCGCAGAGCAGCCGGTCGCCGCTCGCATCGTGGGCGTCTCGCCCGCCGCGGCATCCATCATCGCCTTCGCGATCGCCGGCTTCGTCGGCGCCGCAGCCGGCGTGGTCTCGTCGCCCATCTACCTCTCGATCTGGTCGGGCGGCCTGCTGCTCGGCCTCAAGGGGTTCGTGGCGGCGGTGCTCGGCGGTCTCGTCTCGTTCCGGGCGGCGATCGTCGGCGCGCTGCTGCTCGGCATCCTCGAGTCGTACGTCGCCGGCTACGTGGCATCCGGCTGGAAGGATGCGGTCGCGTTCTTCATCCTCATCATCGTGCTGATCATCCGACCGGCCGGCCTCGTGCTGCGCCCGAACGCCGTGAGGGTCTGAGATGTCCTACCTGAACAAGGCCGCCCTGCGGTCGAAGACCGGCTTCTGGCCCAACAACCGCGGCACGATCCTCGGCATCGCGGCGTTCGCGGTGGTCATCGCGATCATCCCGTTCACGGCGAGTTCGTCGATGATGAACATCGCCGTCTTCTCGATGATCTTCGCGCTGCCCGCGATCGGCCTGTCGCTGCTCATGGGCCTCGCCGGCCAGGTCTCGCTCGGCCAGGCCGCGTTCTTCGCGATCGGCGCGTACACCCATGCGATCCTGTTGCAGAAGTTCGAGATGCCCGGCCCGGTCGCCGCGGCCGGCGGCGTCGTCGCGGCCATGCTCGCGGCGCTCCTCATCGGCCTGCCGATGCTGCGCCTGCGCGGTCACTACCTCGCGCTCGCGACGCTCGGTCTCGGCTTCATCGTCATGATCGCCGTGCGCGAGTGGGAGTTCACCGGCCGCACGACCGGCATCTACGGCTACGGCCGGCCCGAGGTCTTCGGCATCCCGATCGACAACAACGGGCTGTTCTTCTGGTTCGTCGCCCCGTTCGTGCTCATCGGCCTCGTACTCGCGCTGAACCTCACCCGCTCACGAGCGGGCCGGGCGCTCTCGGCGGTCAACGACTCCGAGCTCGCCGCCGAGTCGCTCGGCGTGAACACCTACGCCCTGCGCGTGAAGGTCTTCACCCTCTCGGCCGGGTTCGCGGGCCTCGGCGGCGTCTTCTACGCCTACCAGGTGCAGATCGTCTCGCCGCAGGTCGCCGAGTTCCACGTGTCGGTCGAGCTGCTGCTCATGGTCGTGCTCGGCGGCCTCGGGTCCGTCTGGGGCGCGGTCGCCGGTGCCTTCATCGTCGAGCTCCTCTCAGAGGGCCTCCGCGACCTGATCCCCGCGATCATCCCCGGCGCGACGGGCGAGGTGCAGCTCATCGGCTACGGCCTCGTGCTGATCCTCGTGATCATCCTGCTGCCGGGTGGGCTCTACCAGGTCGTGAAGTCGGCCTGGGCGGCGATTCGTGGGCGCATGGGCAGGCGAGCGGATGCCGCGGCGAGACCTTCCTCTGCGGCATCCGCCGACGGCGGCTCTGGCGAGGTGCCCACGCGTGCGTTCGGCGGGCTTCCGGGCGAGGCTCGGGCCGGCGACGGGCTCGACGAGGTGACGGATGCCGCGGCATCCGCACCCCGCCTGCCGACCGTCTCGACGCCGGTGGCCGCCGGCGAGCCGATCCTCGAGGTGTCGGGGCTCACGAAGCGCTACGGCGGCGTGGTCGCCGTCGACGACGTGACCCTCACCGTGCCCGCCGGGCGCATCATGGGCCTCATCGGGCCGAACGGCGCGGGCAAGACGACGTGCTTCAACATGATCACGGGCGCGATCGCGCCGACCTCGGGCACGGTGCGCTTCCTCGGCGAAGAGATCCAGGGGCGCAAGCCGCACGTCGGCGCCGAGGCCGGGCTCACCCGCACGTTCCAGAACCTGCAGGTGTTCTCGTCGACCGACGTCGTCGGCAACGTCTACATGGGTCGCTACCGCAAGGGCCGGGCCGGCATCCTGCGCGGCATGTTCGGATTGCAGGGCCGCGAGCAGTACGCCCACGAAGAGATCGCCCGCGACATCCTCGACTCGATGCGCCTCGGCGACGTCGCGGGCCTCGCCGCCGGCGATCTGCCGTTCGGCCGCCAGCGCATGATGGAGGTGTGCCGCGCGCTCGCCGCCGAGCCGGCCCTGCTGCTGCTCGACGAACCCATGGCCGGCCTGTCGGGCCATGAGCGCAAGATGCTCGCGCAACTGCTGCGGGCGCTTCGCGACGCCGGGCTCACGATCGTGCTCGTCGAGCACGACGTCGCCCAGGTGATGGCGCTCGCCGACACGGTGGCCGTGCTCGATGACGGCGTGCTCATCGCGCACGGCGACCCCGAGTCGGTGCGCAACGACCCGGCGGTCATCGTCGCCTACCTCGGCACCGATGCCGAAGAGGCCGAGGCCGAGCTGAAAGAGCTGGAGGAACACGCATGACCCTCGAAGTCGTCGGCCTCGACGCCGGCTACGGCAAGCTCGCCATCCTGCACGAGGTGAGCCTCTCGGTCGCCCCGGGCGAGATCGTGACCGTCGTCGGTTCGAACGGCGCGGGCAAGACCACGCTGCTGCGCGCGCTCAACGGCCTGATCCGGCCGACCGCCGGCACCGTCACGATCGACGGCGTCGACATCACCGGCAAGGCGACCGAGAAGATGGCCGGCCTCGGGCTCACCCACGTGCCCGAGAACCGCCTGTGCTTCCCGACGCTCTCGGTGCGCGACAACCTCATGCTCGGCGCGTGGAGCCGCGGCGGCAAGGGCGATCTCGCGGCGGTGCTCGAGCTCTTCCCGCGCCTGCAGCCGCGGCTCGGGCAAGCGGCGGGCACGCTCTCGGGCGGCGAGCAGCAGATGGTCGCGATCGGCCGGGGCCTCATGGCCTCGCCGAAGGCGATCATGCTCGACGAGCCGTCGATCGGGCTCGCGCCCAAGGTCGTCGCCGAGATCATGAAGGTGCTCACCGAGCTGCGCGGTCGCGGCATGGCGGTGCTGCTCGTCGAGCAGAACGTGCGCGCTTCGTTCGGCATCGCCGATCGCGCGGTCGTCATGCAGCGCGGCCGGGTCGTGCTCGAGGGCACGCCGGCCGAGCTCGTCGAGTTGCCCGAGGTGCGGGGCGCCTATCTCGGTGGTGCGGCGGCGTAGGCGGGAATCGGCTCCTCGGGTTCGGGGTTCGGATTCCGCTCTCGGCATACGACTCGCCCGAAGACAGGTGCGCCGCGGCCGATAAACTGAGCCAACGGTGCGAGCGCGGGGAGGGTGAATGATCGCCAGCCTCGCTGCCTTCGCGGCCGTCGCGATCGTCACGCCGTTGCTGACGAAGTGGCTCGGTCGGCGCGTCTTCGCCGTCATCGCCCTGCTGCCGGCCGCCGTCTTCGTGCTGCTGCTGACCTGGCTTCCCGGGGTGCTCGCCGGCACCCCCGTCGTCGAGGTCGTGCCGTGGATCCCCACCCTCGACATCGCGCTGAGCTTCCGCCTCGACGCGCTCGCACTGCTGCTCGCCCTCATCGTGACGGGCGTCGGCGCGCTCGTGCTGCTCTACTGCATGCACTACTTCGCCGACGACGAGCCCGCGCTCGGCCGGTTCGCGGCGCTCCTGCTCGCGTTCGCGGGCGTCATGTTCGGCCTCGTCACGGCCGACGACGTGTTCATCCTGTTCACGTTCTGGGAGGCGACGAGCGTGCTCTCGTACCTCCTCATCGGCCACTACACGGGTCGCAAAGAGAGCCGCGGTGCCGCGCTGCAGGCGCTGACCGTCACGACCTTCGGCGGGCTGGCGATGCTCGTCGGCCTCGTCATCCTCGCCGTCGACGGCGGCACGACGAGCCTCTCCGAGCTCGTCGCCCACCCCGTCACGGGCGCCGCCGGCGAGTGGGCGATCGCCCTCGTGCTGCTCGGCGCGATCTCGAAGAGCGCGCTCGTGCCGTTCCACTTCTGGCTCCCGGCCGCGATGGCCGCGCCGACCCCCGTCAGTGCCTACCTGCACGCCGCCGCGATGGTGAAGGCGGGCGTCTACCTCGTCGCCCGCCTGGCCCCCGGCTACGCCGATCTCGAGGTGTGGCATCCCATGGTCATCGGGCTCGGTGCGCTCACGATGCTCGTCGGCGGCTGGCGCGCGCTGCGCCAGTACGACCTGAAGCTCCTGCTCGCCTACGGCACCGTCAGCCAGCTCGGGTTCCTCGTCATGGTCACGGGCTTCGGCACCCGCGACGCCGCACTCGCCGGCGTCGCCCTGCTGCTCGCGCACGCGCTCTTCAAGGCGACCCTCTTCCTCGTCGTCGGCATCGTCGATCACGCCGCCGGCACCCGCGACTGGCGCAGGCTCTCGGGCATCGGCCGGCGCATGCCCGTGATCGCGACGATCGGCTTCATCGCCGCGGCTTCCATGGCCGGAGTGCCGCCGCTGCTCGGCTTCGTCGCGAAAGAGGCCGTGTTCACCGCGTTCCTCGACGCGGTCGCCGTGGGCGACGCCTGGGCGTGGGTCGCCCTCGTCGCCGCCTTCGTCGGCTCGGTGCTCACGGTCGCCTACTCGGTGCGGTTCATCTGGGGCGCGTTCTTCTCGAAGCCGGATGTCGCGGAGTCGCCGCTGCGCGCCGAGCGCCCTGCGATCGCGGTGGCACCCGGCATCCTCGCCGCGGCGAGCGTCGTCTCGGCGTTCGCGATCGCCGTCATCGAACCTCTCTTGACCGGATACGCCGACGAGCTGCCCGGGCCGCACGACGACCACCTCGCGCTCTGGCACGGGTTCGAGCCCGCGCTCGCGATCTCGGCCGTGGTCTTCGCGCTCGGCGCACTGCTCGTCTGGGGGCGCCAGCGCGTCGCGCGCATGCAGGCCGCCGTCGCCCCGGTGCTCGACTCGGCCCGCGGCTACCTCGGCATCGTCTCCGTCGTCGACCGGCTCGCCGCGACCGTCACGACGACCATCCAGTCGCGCGGCCTGCCCGGCTACCTCGCCATCATCGTCGTGGTCTTCATCGGCGGGCTCGGCGGGCTCGCCGCGTTCAACGGCTCGTGGCCCAGCGACATCCGGCCGTGGGATTATCCGGCGCAGCCGTTCCTCGCGTTCGTCATGGCCGTCGCTGCGATCGCCGCGGCCGTCGTGCGCCAGCGCATGACGGCGGTGCTGCTCGTGAGCGTCACCGGCTACGGTCTCGTGCTGCTCTTCGGCATGTCGGGCGCCCCCGACCTCGCGCTCACGCAGGCGCTCGTCGAGACCATCGTGCTCGTCGTCTTCGTGCTCGTGCTGCGGCGGCTGCCCAAACAGATCGCGCAGCGCAACCCGCCCGTGCACAAGCTCGCGCGCGGCATCATCGGGGCGCTCTCGGGCGTGGTCATGGGGGTTGTCGGCCTCATCGCCCTCGGCGCCCGCGTCGAGCCGACCATCGCGAACGGGCTGCCCGCCCTCGCGCTCGAAGCGCACGGCACGAACATCGTGAACGTCATGCTCGTCGACATCCGCGCGTGGGACACGCTCGGCGAGATCTCGGTGCTCGTCGCCGTCGCGACGGGTGTCGCGAGCCTCATCTTCGTCTCGGGCCGCACGGGCGGCGCCCCGCGCCTCGGGCACGTCGAGGGGCTCGTCGACCGCCGCGACCGTCTGACGCCGGTGCCCGAACCCGCGTGGTCGATCCGCGCGCCGCGCACGAGCCTCGCCGACACCGAGGGCGAGACGGATGCCGCGGCCGAAGCCGCCGAGACCCGGCAGACGTGGCTGCTGGCCGGCCGCACGATCTCGCCGCGCAGCCGCTCGATCCTCATCGAGGTGCTCGTGCGGCTGCTCTTCCACCCCGCGATCATCGTGTCGGTGTTCCTGCTCTTCGTGGGGCACAACGCGCCGGGCGGCGGCTTCGCCGGCGGCCTGCTCGCGGGCCTCGCCCTCGTCGCGCGCTACCTCGCCGGCGGCCGGTACGAGCTCGGCGAAGCCGCGCCGGTCGACGCGGGGCGCCTGCTCGGCACGGGGCTGCTGCTCGCCGCCGGCACGGCCGCGGGGGCGCTGCTCTTCGGCGGCCCCGTCTTCGCGTCGGCGTGGTTCGAGACCGAGGTGCCGCTGCTCGGCACGATCTCGATCGGCACCTCGACGCTCTTCGACATCGGCGTCTACCTCGTGGTCGTCGGGCTCGTGCTCGACATCCTGCGCTCGCTCGGCGGCGAGGTCGACCGTCACGACGAGGCGGAGGTGCCGTCGTGACCGCCTCGCTGACCCTCATCGTGCTCATGGCCGTGCTCTTCGGCGCCGGCATCTCGATCATGCTCGAACGCAGCCTCACCCGGGTGCTCATCGGGTTCCTGCTCGTCGGCAACGCCGTGAACATCCTCATCTACCTCATGAGCGGGGCGCCGGGACTCGCCCCCATCCTCGGCGAAGGAGTCGACCCCGACGCCATCTCCGACCCGCTGCCCCAGGCGTTCGTGCTCACGGCAATCGTCATCAACCTCGGCATCACGGCGTTCATGCTCGCGCTCATCTACCGCTCGTGGTGGCTCGCCCAGCTCGGCCCGAAGGGCGACCTCGTCGACGACGACGACGAGATCGCCGAAGACGCAGAAGAGGCGGCCGACCTCATCCGCAGCTCGGCGGCCGACGATCGGGCCATTCAAGACATCATCGACGCGAGCGACGAGGAGCCGGGCGAAGACCTCATCGAGGAACTCGAGCTCGAGGCATCCACCCGCGACCGAGACGATGAGGAGGCCAAGCCGTGACCGCCGTGCTCGTACCGCTCGTCGTGCTGCTGCCCCTGCTGGGGGCGGCGGCCGCGCTGATCCTCGGCCGCCATCGCAAGGTGCAGATGGCGGTGAGCCTCGGCGTGCTCGCCGCGGTCACCGTGATCGCCGCGGTGCTGCTCGTCGCCGTCGACACGACCGGCCCGGCCGTCGTCTACGTCGGCGGTTGGAATGCCCCGTGGGGCATCACCCTCGTCGTCGACCGCCTGTCGGCGATCATGCTCGTGATCTCGGCGATCATGCTGCTCGTCGTGCTCGTGTACTCGGTCGGGCAGGGCATCGCCGATCAGCATCGCGAGACGCCGGTGTCGATCTTCCACCCCTCGTACCTGATCCTCTCGGCGGGTGTCTTCAACGCGTTCATCGCGGGCGACCTCTTCAATCTCTACGTCGGCTTCGAGATCCTGCTGTCGGCGAGCTATGTGCTGCTGACCCTCGGCGGCACCGGCGAGCGCATCCGCGCGGGCGTCACGTACATCATCGTGAGCCTCGTCTCATCGCTCTTCTTCCTCAGCGCGATCGCCCTCATCTACGGGGCCACCGGCACCGTGAACATCGCGCAGCTCTCGGTGCGCCTCGCCGAGCTGCCCGCCGACGTCGCGCTCATGCTGCACGTGCTGCTGCTCATCGCGTTCGGCATCAAGGCGGCGGTGTTCCCGCTCTCGTTCTGGCTGCCGGAGTCGTACCCGACGGCGCCCGCACCCGTCACGGCGGTGTTCGCCGGCTTGCTCACGAAGGTCGGCGTCTACGCGATCATCCGCACCGAGACGGTCATCTTCACCGACAGCGACGTCTCGGTGCTGCTCATGGTGATCGGCGGGCTCACGATGCTCGTCGGCATCCTGGGCGCGCTCACCCAGGCCGACATCAAGCGATTGCTCTCGTTCACACTCGTGAGCCATATCGGCTACATGATCTTCGGCATCTCGCTCGCCTCGCAGCTCGGCTATGCGGCCACGATCTACTACGTCGTGCACCACATCACGGTGCAGACGACGCTGTTCCTCACGACGGGTCTCATCGAGCGCATCGGCGGTGCGACCTCGATCAACCGGCTCGCGGGCCTCCTGAAGGCCTCGCCGCTGCTCGGCGTGCTGTTCTTCATCCCCGTCCTGAACCTCGGCGGCATCCCGCCGTTCTCGGGCTTCCTCGGCAAGACCGGCCTGTTCCTCGCGGGCGGCGAGGGCGCCGCCGCCGACCCGGGCGTGGCCTGGCTCATCTGGGTCGTGGTCGCCGCCGGCGCGATCACCTCGCTCATCACCCTCTACGCATTGACGCGATTCTGGAACATGGCGTTCTGGCGCCGCCGCTCAGAGCTCGAGGGCTACGAATCGGTGCTGCTCGGCTCGGTGCTCGAGGCGCCCGAGGGTGCGACCGTCACCGCGACGCGCACCACGCCGGTGCTGATGATCGTCGCGACCGCGACGCTCGTGGTCGTCACCGTCTGCCTCACGGTGTTCGCCGGCCCGCTCTTCGAGCTCGCCGGGCGGGCCGCCGCCGATCTGCTCGACCCCGCCTCGTACGTGTCCCTCGTGTTCCCGGGAGGCATCCTATGACCCACTCGACAGCGGGCGTCTCGCGCTGGCGCTCGGTCTGGCGGCAGTTGCCGCTGCTCGTCGCCCTCGTCCTCCTGTGGGTGTTCCTCTGGGATCAGGTCACCGTGCTCACGGTCGTCACCGGCATCCTGCTCGCGATCGGCGTGACCCGTGTGCTCTACCTGCCGCCCGTGCTGCTCAGCGGCCGGTTCAACCCGTGGCACGGACTCGTCTTCGGGCTTCGCATGATGGCCTGGGTGACGTTCGCCTCGCTCCAGGTCGCCTACTTCGCCGTGAACCCCCGCTGGCACCCGATGAACTCGATCATCTCGATCCAGCTGCTCACCCGCTCGGATCTCATCACGACCCTCACCGCCGAGGCGACGTCGGTCGTGCCGGGCACGGTCGTCGTCGACATCGACCGCGAGCGCGGCCTGCTCTACCTGCACGTGCTCGGCACCCGCACGGCCGCAGACATCGAACGCACCCGGGTGCAGGTGCTCGGCATGGAGGAGGGCATCGTGCTCGCGATCGGCACTCGCGCGCAAGCGGCATCCGTGCTTCGAGCCCGTCGGGAACGCGCCGCCGCCGCCCGCACCCGGGCCGCGGCATCCGATCTCGAATCCGACCCCTCGACGAAGGGAGACCGACCATGACCTTCCTGCAGATCGCCGGACTCGCCGCCGGCATCATGTTCGGCATCGGGGCGCTCGCCGCGGTCTACCGCATCATCCGCGGGCCGTCCATCCTCGACCGTGCGCTCGCGACCGACGTGCTGCTGGCCATCGCGATCTGCGCCCTCGGCGCCGAGATGGCGATCAACAAGCACACTGACACCCTCGTCGTCATGCTCGTGCTCGCGATGTTCGCGGTCGTCGGCTCGATCTCGATCGCGCGGTTCATGGCGAAGCAGGATGCCTCGTGAGTGCCGCCGAGATCGCCGTCGGAGTGCTGATCGTGGTCAGCGCCTTCCTGTCGATGGCCGCGGGCGTCGGCATCGTGCGGTTCCCCGACGTGCTCAGTCGACTGCACGCCGCGACGAAGCCCCAGGTGCTCGGGCTCGCGACGGTGCTCGTCGCGATCGTCGTGCAGGTGCCGACGTGGGGGGTGCTGACGACCGTCGTGCTCGTGATGACGTTCCAGCTGCTCACCCAGCCGATGACCGCGCACATGCTCGGCCGCTCGGCCTACCGCAGCGACCACGTGCGCCGCGACCTGCTCATCGAAGACGACCTCGACCGCGACATCGCGGAGTACGACCAGGGCAGCGCGGGCTGAGCGCGCCGTTCGGATACGTCAGCCGCGCCCGGTGAACTCGGGCCGGCGCTTCTCCTGGAACGCGGCGAAGCCCTCGCGGTAGTCGGCCGTGTCGCAGAGCGCGGCCTGCGCCCGGTTCTCCTCCGCCATCGACGCCCAGAGCCCGAGCCGGTCGTCGCGGAGCGCGGCGACGAGGCGCTTCGAGGCGATGAAGGCCTGCGTCGCACCCGATGCCGCGGCGCGGGCCGCGGAGCGGGTGGCATCCAACACCTCGTCGGCGGCGAAGACCTGCGAGAACAGTCCTGAGGCGACCGCCTCGGCGCCCGACATCAGCCGGCCGGTGACGATGAGGTCCATCGTGCGGTGCGCGCCGAGTCGCTCGACGAAGAGGGCGTGGCCGCCCGAGTCGAGCGTCGCCCCGAGGTTCGCGAACGGCGAGCCGATCTTCGCGGTGTCGGCGACGTAGACGATGTCGGAGGCGATGAGCAGCCCGAGGCCCACGCCGAGGCACGCGCCGTGCGCGACCGCGAACGTCGGCACGGGGATGCCGGCCATGCGCTGCAGCAGCGGCTCGACGAGACCGCCGAGGTAGCCGAGCACGTCGTCTTCGCGCGGATCGACGCCCGAGATGTCGCGGCCCGCGCAGAATGCGCGCCCCTCCCCGCGCAGCACGAGCGCACGGACATCGCCGGCCTGCGACATCCGCTCAGCCTCGATGTAGGCGGCGGCGAGCTCGCCGATCGCCGCCTCGTCGAGCGCGTTGAGCTTCTCGGGGGCGTTCAGCACGACCTCGGCGACTCCGTCGGACACCTGCAACTCGATCATCGGCGCTTCTCTCTTCCTCGAGTGTTAACGATCGGACCGCCTGCGCCCACCGTACCGACATCAACGGACGGTCAGCGTTAACACTCGGCGGATTGGGTGGCGGGGGTGGGTGGGGTGGGGTGGGTGAGGTGGGGTGGGGGCGGGGCGGGGCAGGGTCAGACGTCGTAGTCGACGACGACGCGGTCGGACTTGGGGTGCGACTGGCACGTGAGCACGTAGCCGCGCTCGAGCTCGTCGGGTTCGAGGGCGTAGTTCTCGGTCATGGCGACGCTGCCCTCGGTGAGGCGCGCACGGCAGGTGCCGCACACTCCCCCGGCGCAGGCGAACGGCACGTCGGGGCGCACGCGCAGCGCCGCGTTGAGAATCGACTCGTTCGCGCTCACGGGGCTTTCGACCGTCGACGACTGTCCGTCGAGGGTGAACTCGATCGCGACGGTCTTCTCGCCGCGCTCGACCACCACGGGGCGGCCGTGCCGCGGCTCGACCCGGTCGGCGTCGGTCGTGAAGAGCTCGTAGCGCACGTGATCGCTCGGCACGCCCCGTGCTGCGAGGGTGTCGCGAGCGAGCTGTACGAGCTCGAACGGCCCGCAGAGGAACCACTCGTCGACCGTCTCGGGGCGGATCAGCACGTCGAGCATGCGCTCGAGCTTCTCGGCGTCGATGCGCCCCGAGAGCAGCGGCGCGGTGCGCTGTTCACGCGAGAGCACGTGGTGCAGGGCGAGGCGCGAGGGGTAGCGGTCCTTCAGTTCGGCGAGCTCCTCGAGGAACATCACGTCGAGCGTCGACCGGTTCGTGTAGACCAGTTCGAATTCGGATGTCGCGGAGCGGGCCAGCACCGTATGGGCGAGCGCCATGAGCGGGGTGATGCCCGACCCGGCCGCGATGCCGACGACGTGCTTGCCGTCGAGGGCACCGAGGCTCGAGGTGAACGTGCCCTGCGGGCTCATGACGTCGAGGGTGTCGCCCGCGACGAGCTCGGTGTTCGCCCACGTCGAGAACAGCCCGCCGAGGTCGCGCTTGATGGCGACCGAGACGCTGCCGCCCGTTCCGGCAGACGCACGCTGCGGCGGTCGGCAGATCGAGTAGCTGCGGCGCAACTCGTGGCCGTCGAAGTCCTTGCGGAGGGCCACGTACTGCCCGGGCAGGTAGGTGTAGTCGTCGGCGAGAGCCTCGGGCACGGCGAACGTGACTTCGACGGCGTCGGCGGTGAGCGGGCGCACCTCGGCGACCTCGAGCGAGTGGAAGCGCGCGCGGTGGCGCTTGGTCTGGTGCGCGCCGCCGACGGTGGACGCGAGGAAGGCTGTGGCGACGGCTTCCTCCGGTGGTCGAGTAGCGACCGACGACCCTTCGACAGGCTCAGGAACCGGAGGCCGCGTATCGAGACCCGGTGACGCGGTCTCGATACGCTCGCTGGCGCTCGCTACTCGACCACCGGCACCCGTCGACCCCAGGTTGCGGGCCGCCATCAGAGCACCTTGAAGTAGTCGAAGGGCTCGAGGCAGTCGCGGCACTCGTAGAGGGCCTTGCACGACGTCGAGCCGAAGCGGGCGAGTTCGCGGGTGTTGAGCGAGTCGCAGCGCGGGCACTTGACGGCGAGCTGCACGCGCACCGGCCCGGCCGGTCGGGCGGCCGCCGTGCCACTCGGGGCCTGGATGCCGTAGCGGCGCAGCTTCTGCTTGCCCGCCTCGCTCATCCAGTCGGTGGTCCACGCGGGGGCGAGCACGAGGTCGACCCGCACGTCGTCGTAGCCGGCGTGCGTGAGCGCGAGCAGCACGTCGTCGCGCATGGCGTCGAGCGCGGGGCATCCGCTGTACGTGGGTGTCAACTGCACGCGCACGGCGCCGTCGGCGCCGATCTCGACCGAACGCAGCACGCCGAGGTCTTCGATCGTGAGCACCGGGATCTCGGGGTCGGTCACGGTGGCCGCGACCCGCCACGCGCGGCGCGCGGCCGGGTCGGCGGGCATCGGCCGCGCCACGGAGGCGACCGATGCCTCGTGCACGTCGTGCCGTGCCGCGGCCGCGGTCACCATGACGCCCCCGGGTGCGCGCGGGCGAGCACCTGCATCTCGGCGAGGAGCGGCCCGAGGTGCTCGGTGTGACGGCCCTCGCGGCCGCCGCCCGAGGCGATGAACGCGGTGCGGCCGGCGGGGCGCTCGAGCACGGCCTCGGCGAAGACCTCGTCGATGACGGCGTCGAAGACCGGGCGCAGGGCCGACGGCAGCACGGCGATGCCCGCCGCGGCGAGCCGCTCGACGAGCGCGTCGTCGACGAACAGCTCGTCGACGTAGGGCCAGGTGTCCGTGATCGCGAGGATCATGCGGCGACGCGACTCATCGGTGCCGCCGGCGAGCCGCAGCACCCACTGCGTCGCGTGATCGCGGTGGTAGTCGACCTCCTTCACCGACTTCGCGGCGATCGCCGCGAGCGTCGGGTCGGTCGAGCCCGCGAGCCGCGAATACAGCTCGAAGAGGTAGACGGATGCCGCGAGCTGCCGCGCGATCGTGTGGGCGAAGTCGCCGTTCGGCTGCTCGAAGAGCCAGGCATTGCGGAACTCGGGTTCATCGCGCCAGTAGGCGAGGTCGTCTTCGCTGCGATCGCTCGCGGTACCGGCGTAGTGCAGCAGCGATCGGGCGTGGCCGATGAGGTCGAGGGCGATGTTGCCGAGCGCGACGTCCTCCTCGAGCTCGGGGGCGCGGGCGATCCACATGCCGAGCTGCTGGGCGAGCACGAGGGCGTCGTCGCCGAGGCGCAGCGCGTACTCCGCGACATCCGCCGAAGCGACAGCCGTGCTGCCGTCGACCGCGACGCCCGCGCCCGCGAGCTCGTCGGCGAGCGCGAGGCGATCGACGGAGACGTCGCCGTGGGTCTCGATACGCTCGCTGGCGCTCGCTACTCGACCACCGGGTTCAGTGCTCACAGGTGCTTCACCCCTTCGCTCTTCGTGTAGTAGACCGCGTGGCGGTAGTTCTTGCCGGCCGGGCTCTCGAAGAAGGCGCCCTTCGCGTCGGGGTCGCTCGTCGTGATCGCGTCGGCGGGCACCACCCAGATCGACACGCCCTCGCCCCGCCGCGTGTAGAGGTCGCGCGCGTTGCGCACGGCCATGTCGGCGTCGGGCGCGTGGAGCGACCCGACGTGCACGTGCGAGAGGCCGCGATTGGCGCGCACGAAGACCTCCCAGAGGGGCCAGGCCTCGGTGCCGATCTCACCGGGAGTCGACATCAGGCCACCGCCCCTGCTGCTGCGAGCGCACGCTCGGACTGCTTGCGGGCGTACTCGTGGGCCGCCTCGCGCACCCAGGCGCCGTCTTCGTGGGCTTCGCGGCGTCGGCGGATGCGCTCGGCGTTCGCGGGGCCGCGGCCCGCGAGCACCTCGTTGAACTCGGTCCAGTCGATCTCGCTCATGTCGTACTCGCCGGTCTCCTCGTTGAAGCGCAGGTTCGGGTCGGGCAGCGTCACGCCCATGACCTCGGCCTGCGGCACGAGCATGCCGACGAAGCGCTGGCGCAGCTCGTCGTTCGAGAAGCGCTTGATGTTCCACGCCATCGACTGCGCCGAGTTCGGCGACTCGTCGTCGGGCGGGCCGAACATCATGAGCGAGGGCCAGTACCAGCGGTTCACGGCGTCCTGCGCCATCTCGCGCTGCGCCTCGGTGCCCTGCATGAGTTCGAGCAGGATCTCGAAGCCCTGCCGTTGATGGAACGACTCCTCTTTGCAGATGCGCACCATCGCCCGCCCGTAGGGGCCGTACGAGGCGCGGCACAGCGGCACCTGGTTGCAGATCGCCGCGCCGTCGACGAGCCAGCCGATCGCACCCATGTCGGCCCACGTCGGCGTCGTGTAGTTGAAGATCGACGAGTAGCGGGCCCGGCCGGTGATGAGCTGGTCCGTCATCTCCTCGCGCGTGATGCCGAGGGTCTGCGCGGCCGAGTAGAGGTAGAGCCCGTGGCCAGCCTCGTCTTGCACCTTGGCCATGAGGATGGCCTTGCGCTTGAGGCTCGGCGCGCGCGTGATCCAGTTCGACTCGGGCTGCATGCCGATGATCTCGGAGTGCGCGTGCTGCGAGATCTGGCGGATCAGCGTCTTGCGATACGCCTCGGGCATCCAGTCGCGAGGCTCGATGCGGGAGTCCTTCGCGATGAGGTCGTTGAACTGCGCCTCCTCGGCGGAGAGTTCTTCGACCACGCTGAGGTCAGCGGGAGAGGTCATCATCGACTCCTGTGTTCGCGGCATGCGGAACGTTCGCCGCATGCCGGCATTGACGTTCAACATTACTAACCGATCGTTCAGTTAGTATATGCTCTTCTCGGGCGCCGCAGCAACGGCGCGCGAACGCACGCTTGCATGAACTCGACGAGGAGCTTCAGACTTGGACGCAGCCACCACAGCGAATCGCGCCATGATGCAACGCGATCGAGCCTCCGCGGCCCTCGGCATGGTCGTCGAGCTCGACGAGCCCGGCCACGCCGTCGTCTCGATGCGCGTGCGCGACGACATGACGAACGGGTTCCACATCACCCACGGCGGCCTCGTCTTCACGCTCGCCGACACGGCGTTCGCGATCGCCTGCAACGAAGACGAGACCGTCACGGTCGCCGCGGGCGCCGACATCAGCTTCCTGAAGTCCACGGTCGCAGGCCAGACCCTCACCGCCACCGCACGCCGGCGCGCGCGCAGCGGCCGAACGGGCCTCTACGATGTCACGGTCGTCGACGAGCAGGGCGATGCCGTCGCCGAGTTCCGCGGCCGCTCGATCTCCACCAACCGCACGATCTGATCCAGCCACCGGGAGCCCCCGTGTCGACGACGACCACCTCCACCACCCCTTCCGTCTCCGGCCTCGCCCCCGCGGCACTCGCAGACCTCGATCCAGAAGAGCGGATGTCGCGCGCCGAGGTCGAGGCGCTGCAACTCGAGCGCCTGCAGCAGACCGTGCAGCACGCCTACGCGAATGTTCCGCTGTACACGAGGAAGTTCGACGAGGCGGGCGTGCAACCACGCGACATCCGCTCGCTCGCCGACGTCGTGAAGCTGCCGTTCACGACCAAGGCCGACCTGCGCGAGACCTACCCCTTCGGCATGTTCGCCGTGCCGATGGAGCAGGTGGCGCGCATCCACGCCTCGAGCGGCACGACGGGCCGGCCGACCGTCGTCGGCTACACGAGCGGCGACCTCGACCGCTGGGCGACCCTCGTCGCACGGTCGCTGCGGGCGAGCGGCGTGCGGCCGGGCATGAAGGTGCACAACGCCTACGGCTACGGCCTCTTCACCGGCGGGCTCGGCGCGCACGGCGGCATCGAGAAGCTCGGGGCGACGGTCATTCCGATGTCGGGCGGGCAGACCGCACGGCAGGTGCAGCTCATCCTCGACTTCGAGCCCGACGCCATCCTCTGCACGCCGAGCTACCTGCTGACGATCGCCGACTGCATGGTCGAGCAGGGCATCGACCCGCGTTCGACCTCTCTGAAGGTCGCCGTGCTCGGCGCCGAACCGTGGACCAACGAGCTGCGGCACGAGCTCGAGCAGCGCCTCCACCTCGACGCGCTCGACATCTACGGCCTCAGCGAGGTCATGGGCCCCGGCGTCGGCAACGAGTGCCTCGAGACGAAAGACGGCCCGCACATCTGGGAGGACCACTTCCTGCCCGAGATCATCGACGGCGACACCGGCGCGCAGCTCGCCGACGGCGAGATGGGCGAGCTCGTCTTCACCTCGCTCACGAAGGAGGCGTTCCCCGTCATCCGGTACCGCACGCGCGACCTCACGCGCCTGCTGCCCGGCACCGCCCGCCCCGGCATGCGCCGCATCGAGAAGATCACCGGTCGCAACGACGACATGATCATCCTGCGCGGCGTGAACCTCTTCCCGACGCAGATCGAGGAGATCGTGCTCGGTATCGAGCAGCTCACGCCGCACTTCATCCTCGAACTGCGCCGCACGGGCACCATGGACGACCTGACGGTGCGCATCGAACGCCACCCCGACCTCACGATCGAGGTCTGCCAGGCCGCGACCGTCGTGCTCGCCAAGCGCATCAAGGACGGCATCGGGTCATCCGTCGCCGTCGTGCTCGAAGAGCCGGGAGCGCTGCCGCGGAGCGAGGGCAAGTACCGGCGCGTCTACGACCTGCGCACGGCATGAGCGGATGTCGCGTGGCACCTGCCGCCCGCACTGAGCACCGAGTGCGAAGATGAGGGCGATGAGCGAGAACGGTTCACTTCGACGCGGGCGCCCCGGGTACGACCAGCAGGGGATCCTCGAGGTCGCCATCGCCGCGTTCAACCAGTACGGCTACGACGCGACCTCGATGGGTGTGCTCGCCGACCGGCTCGGCCTGTCGAAGTCGGCGATCTACCACCACTTCGCCTCGAAAGACGAGATCCTCGAGCGCGCGCTCGACGACGCGCTCAGCGCGCTCGAAGGCGTGCTCGGCGAATCGAGTGCCACGCAGGGCCGGGCCGCCGACCGGCTCGAGGCGGTGCTCGGCGGCGCCGTGCACGTGCTCGTCGACCAACTGCCGTCGGTGACGCTGCTCCTCCGCGTGCGCGGCAACACCGAGGTCGAGCGGCGGGCCCTCTCGCGCCGACGCGCCTTCGACAGGGCCGTCACCGCGCTCGTCGAGGAGGCGCAGGCCGAGGGCAGCCTCCGCTCCGACATCGACCCGAGCGTCGTCGCGCGCCTCGCCTTCGGCATGATCAACTCGATCGTCGAGTGGTATCGCCCGGGCGGCAGAGAAGACGCCGACCGGCTCGCCGGCGACGTGATCGCCATCGCCCTCGACGGCCTGCGCATGCCGACCTCGAACCGCGTCGACGAACTCATCGAACGGGGACGAGCATGATCGAACCGATCGCCGACCTGTCCGAGGGCGTCATCGGCTTCCGGGCCGTCGGCACGATCGACGCCGCCGATTACCGCGATGTGCTCGTTCCCTCGATCGAGGCCGTGCTCGCCGAGCACGAGCACGTCAACGTGGTGGCCGTGCTCGGCGACGACTTCGACCATCTCTCGATCGGTGCCATGTGGGAGGACGCGAAGCTCGTCGGCCTGATCCGGCGCGGGTCGAGCAGCGTCGATCGGCCCGTGACCGATCAGTCGTCGCTGCGCATGCGGTCGCTCCGGGCGAGGAACGTCGCAGCGACGATCGTCACGATGCACAGCACCGCCGGCACGATCGTCTTGCCGACGTCGCCCTGCACCGCGCCGATGAACGAGTCGATGCCCTGCACGATGGTCATCGCGACCGCGATGGTGAGCAGGCCCGCGTCGGACCGGAACATCGGTGCCACGAGCGCCATCACGACGAGCGCGACGCTGCGCGAGGTCGCGTACAGCGCGTCGCTGGCCTCGAGCCCGCCGTCGATCACGGCGAGCACCGAATAGGTCACGCTCACCCCTGCGCTGATGACCGTGACCGCGTAACAGATCCAGAAGGCCGCACCACGAGTGGCGGCGCGCGTCGATTCGCTCATGGGTTCAGGGTGATGGGCGCGCGGGCCGTCGTCAAGCGATCAGCCCGCGGGGCGCGGCATCCGATTCGCCTGATGACGTCGGGATGCCGCGTGGCGCGGCGCTCGACCGGTCGCCGCCGCCGGCGCGACGACCGCTGCGTCCGCGGCGGCTTCGGCACGGCGTTCCAGCGCCACGCGGCGCTGCTCGAGTTCGCGAGTCATGCGTTCGTCGTTGGCGGCGGCGAGGTGTGGAAAGGTGAGTTCCGAGATCAACATGTGTCTGCTCCTGTGCGTCTCAGTCGAGACTCCTCGCTAAGGAGGGGGTGAGACATCCGGAGATCGCCCTATTCCTCGCTGCCCCGCCTGAGGTGGCCCGGTCCTCACCGGTCGAGCTGCAGGCGCGACCAGTCCAGCGCGGAGAACGCTCCGAAGACGACGGGCACGCTCGGCACGATGGCGAGACTCGCGATCGGCACCGCCGTGGGGTCGATCGCCCACAGCGCAGGCGCCACGATCGGCACCCAGGCGCCGATGCCGACCACGGCCATGACCTGGGCCAGCACGAGCAGCACCACGGTGGCGGCGATGCCCGGCAGCAGGCCGCGTCCGAGGGTGGCGACCCATGCTGCGGGCACGGCGATGAGCGCGGTGAGCATCACGAGCACGGGAACGCGGAGGAGTTCGACGACCCCCGGAGCGTCGGTGGCGCCGTACCCGAAGGAGAGCCCGAGGATCGCGACCACGACGGCGAGCAGCACCGCCGCCCCTCCGGCCCACACGACATAGACCGCGAGCTTCGCGAGCGCGATGGTCGAGCGACGCACCGGCAGCGCGAAGAGCCCGCCGATCGTGCCGTCGGCGAACTCGCGACCGAACAGCCAGCTGAGCGCCACCCCGAACGCGAGCAGGCCGCCTGCCGAGGTGATCTGCGACACGACGCCCACGAGTCCCGCCCAGCCGCCCAGCCGAGCGAGCGGTCCGAGCTTGGCGAGGAGCTGTTCGTCGCCCGAGTCGGCACCGACCAGCATGCCGAGCGCGAGCAGCGCGACGCCCATCACGAGAATCGCCGTGATCGAGGCCATCACGCGCGACGCTGCGGCCTTCCGCGCTTCGATCGCCACAGCCGTGCCGAAGCCGGCGGTCATGCCACCACCTCGCGTTCACGATCGTCGGCAAGCAGCATCGCGAAGAAGGCCCGCTCGAGATCGACACCGCCGGGGTCGAGCGAACCGATCGTGCGACCGGCGTTGACGACCGTGATGCGGTCGGCGATCCGTGCGACCTCGTCGAGGTGGTGACTCGAGACGAGGATGCCCGCCCCCGCGCCCGCACGGCGGAGGAGCGCTTCGCGAAGCAGGATCACTCCGGCGGGGTCGAGCGCGTTCGTCGGCTCGTCGAGCACGATCAGCGCCGGATCGTGCTGCAGGGCGGCAGCGAGACCGAGCCGCTGGCGATTGCCGAGCGAGAGCCGGCTCGCCCGAACGCTCGAGTAGCGGGCGAGGTCGAACTCGGCGATCGCCCGGTCGACGATCGCGCCGGCGGTGCCGCGCTCGGCGCCGTGCAGCCGGGCGGCGACGATGAGATTCGACCGACCGTCGAGCTCGGCGTAGGCGAGCGGATGCTCCACCAGCTGGCCGACGCGCGACCAGATCGAGGCAGGACCCTCGGCGATGTCGATGCCGTCGACCAGCACCCTTCCCGCCTGCGGGCGGAGCATGCCGAGCAGCAGGCGCATGAGCGTCGTCTTGCCGGCGCCGTTGAGCCCGACGATGGCATGGATCTCTCCCGGCCCGATCGTGAGGTCGATGCCGTGCACCCCGGCGCCGCCGGCGAATCGCCGCATGAGCCCGCGCGTCTCGAGTCGCGGTGCGACCGGAGCGGTGACCGCCGTCATCGCCGCACCTCGATCACATCGAGGGCGTGTTCGATCGCTTCGGCGAGCGAGAGGTCGTCCTGCTCCGCCCACGAGTACAGCCCGGCCACGAGCGCAGCGAGCACGGATGCCGCGGCGACGCGTGCGACCTCGGGTGTCGCGCCGTCGACCACCAACTGCTCGACGATCGCCCGTTCGGTGTTGCCCGTCGACCGCCACATCGCGCCGCGCAGCGATGGCGTCTGTGCGATGATGCGCACCCGTCGCCGGATGATCGGCGTCTCGGGCTCGGGCAATGCCCGCCACGCAGCGCGCACGCCGCCCGCCGCCCGCAGGAACGGTGGATCGGTGCGCGCCCGTCGGGCAATGGCGTCGATGAGCACCGGGTCGTAGGGGTCGTCGAGCAGCAGGTGCTCCTTGGCCTGGAAGTAGCGGAAGAAGGTCATCTCGGTGACCCCGGCGGCGCGGGCGATCTGGGCGACCGTCGTCCGCTCGTAGCCGTGCCGCTCGAACAACTCGAGCCCGGCATCGATGAGCGCCGCGAGCGTGCGCTCCCGCTTCGTGGTGCGCTCGGGGTCGAGGCGCTGCGTGTCGGTCACGGATGAATGTTAGCCACTAACATTCGTATCGGCAAGCGGCTCTCGTTGCTCGCCACGCCGTCAGGCTGTCACGCGCGAGGCGGCGGCAACCGAACTCGTCGGCCGTCTGCGGCATCCGGCGGCGTGAAGAAGGCCGGGCCGCGCATGGGGGATGCGGGACCCGGCCTTCAGCTTGTGACCGCTACACGCGGCGGCGGCGGCCCACGGCCATGAGCAGCAGTGCTGCACCGAGCGCGAGCACGAACGCCCCGCCCAGCATCGCCGGCACGATGCCGTCGATGCCCGTCGAGGCGAGCCCGGCGCCCGGGTGCTGGTCGAGGGTGTTGGTCAGCTCGATCTCGGCGATGGTGCCATCGCCGATCACGATGACGTCGTCACTGAACACTGCGCCGGCCCAGCTGGCGCCGTCGACCGCTGCGGGGGCGAGCTCGGAGAGCGTCACCACCGCACCGAACGGAATCGCCTCGCTCGTGACCGCTTCGCCGCCCGCCGACATCGTGAGGAGCCCGGCACCGCCCGAGAATCCGGTGCCGGCCGGGTACTCGTAGCGCACGGTGAAGGTGGCGTCGCTCGGCAGCATCGAAGCGCCCGAACCGACGACTGCCTTGCGCACCGAGAGGAACCCGTCGTTCAGGTGCAGGGTGTTCACGGCGAGCACCTCGGTCAGCTGGCTGTTGCCGATGACGAAGGTGTTCGATTCGCTGAACTCCACCAGGTCCCAGGTGCCGCCGACGACGGCTTCCGGAGTCAGCTCGCGCACCGTGACGACGGCCTCCGCGGGGATGTCGTCGACCGTCACGATCGTGCCGTCGCCCGGCACCGTGACCTCGGTCGGCTCGAGCGCGTCGAAGCTCGGGCCGGCGGGGTACTCGTAGGTGAACGTGTACTCGCGGTCGGTGCCGACGAGGTGCGAACCGCTGCCCTCCACCCGCTTCTGCAGGCTGAACGCGCCGACGTCGCGCGTGATCGTGTTGGTGAGTACGACGTCGACCGTCGTGCCGTCGCCGATCGTCACGGTGTCGGTCGAGAAGGCGGGCGTCTCGCTCCAGGTCGCGCCGAGCACGGGTTGCGGAGCGAGCTCCGTGAGCTGCAGCACGGCGCCGTAGGGCAGCGGACCGCTCGTGGCCGCCGAACCGTCGGCACTCACGACGAGTTCACCCTCACCGGCCGCGAAGCCGATGCCGGCCTCGTAGCGGTACTGGATCGTGAAGGCGTCGGTGGCCGGCACGAGCTTCGCGCCGGTGCCCTCGAGCGCCTTGCGAGCCGAGAAGTAGCCGGCGTTCAGCGTGAGCTCGTTGTCGAGGTCGATCGTGATGCGGTTGCCCGCGACGACGGTGAACGTCTTCTGGCTGAACACGGGCTCTGCCCACGTGCCGCCTTCGACTCGCTCGAGCACCTCTTCGAGCGTGACGGTTGCGCCCGCCGGCAGGTGCTCGACGACGGCGGGTGCACCGCCGGCGGTCACCTCGACGATGCCGTCGCCGGCCTCGTAGACGCCGCGCTCGGGTTCGGCCGGGTACGACCACTCGACCGTGAACGTCGGGTCGTCGACGAGCCCCGCGGCGTTGCCGTCGAGGCGCTTGACGATCTCGAAGTCGCCGAAGTCGCGTACGAGCGTGTTCGTCACGGTGACGTCGACGTCGGGGCTCGAGGCGTCGACGACGACTCGGGCGGGCTCGATCACCGGCGTCTGCCAGCTCGCGCCGGGCACGGCGGTCGGCGTGCTCTCGGAGAAGTCGACGACCGCCCCGATGGGAAGGTTCGGGATCTCGATGCGCTCGCCGTCGAGCGGAAGCTCGACCGAGCCGCCGCCCTGCGGGATGCCCTTGCCCGCGTCAGCGGCCCAGCGGTAGTTCAGGGTGAAGGTCGCGTCGACGGGGATGCGCATGCCGTCGTCGTTCACCACGGTCTTGTGCGCCGAGAGCGAGCTCTTCTGCAGGGTCGCGCGGTTCTGCAGCCGAATCTGCGTGACGGCGCCGAGGTTGCCCTCGGCCGACGAGAAGGTGAGCTCGAGTCGCTCGCTCTCGGTGCCGTCGGGCAGCACGAAGACCGGCTCGGCCCACGTGACGTTCGACGGTCCGACGGGCGTGATCTCGTCGAGCGTGATGGTGGTGCCCTTGAAGAGCTCATCGCTGAGGAACGACTCGCCGGCGCGCAGCTCGATGATGCGCTCCTCGGTCACTGTTCCATCGAGCGTCGCCGTGTAGTTCACGGTGAACTGCGGGGTGAGCGAGGTGTCGCCCGCGAGCTCCTTGGTGAGCTGGAACTTGCCGAAGTTGCGCCCGACCACGGTGCCCGAGCCCGACACACGGGTCGCGGTGCCGGTCGTCGTGCCGGGCTCGACGCCCTCGATGCTGTACTTCGCCGTGTTCTGGTACGTCTTGGCCTTGCCCTCGTCGAGCACCTTCACGGTCCACACGACCTCGTACATCGAGCCGGTGATGCCCTGCTGACCTTCGGGCGCCCCGGTGCCGAGTCCGCGCACCGAGGTGAAATCGACGCGCAGCCCATCGGCGGAGACGGTCACCTCCGACGCGGGCTTGGCCGCGAAGACCGGGTTCTGCCGGCCGAGCGAGTCGTAGGCGAGCGACCGGGCCTCGTAGACGACGGGGGCACCGACGAGTTCGAAGGCGCCGAGGTCGAGCTGATCCTCGACCACGATGTCGCGGCCCGCGGGGATGCCGTCGGCTCCGCCGGGCACGCCGACCCACCAGGTGATGGTGTCTTCGAGGTTGCGGTACGAACCGCTCTTCCACGCGTCCCAGCCGCCGAACTCGCAGTTCTCGAAGCAGCGGCTCGGGTTCGGGCCGACGGTGACGGTGTCGCTGAGGTCGCCGAACTCGAAGACGCGCTCCTCGGTCTCGAGGTTCTCGAGCCACACGTTCACGCGGAAGGTGAATTCCCCCTGCATGTCGAGCTCGTGCCCGTCGACGTAGGCGGGGTCGACCGTGCAGGTGATGTTCGAGCTCGAGACGACGCACTCGCCGGCGGGCTCGCCGTCCGGATCGATCATGGCGAACCGGTCTTCATGGCCGCTGAGCCCGTCGGGCAGGTCGACGGTCACGCTCACCGGGTTCGCTGCCTCGCCCGGCACGCTCCACTTGACGGTGATCTCCTGCTGGCTGCCGTCGTCGAACTCGTCGTGCACGAAGGCGACGTCGTCGATCGAGATCGGCGTGCCACCCGCCGCATGGGCGGCCGTGCCGATCATGAGCACGTTGGCGGCGACACCGAGCACGAGGCAGATGGCGAACGCCAGCAGCGTCTGCAGGCGTCGAGCACGATCTCGGGCCGACCCGATCGCGATGTTCATCACTGTTGCTTCCCTTCTCAACGGACGTCTCACGTGGGGCGCGGCGCGGCTGCGTCGGCTCCACATCCGGGAGGTCGGGCGCGACGAACAGCGCCTGCGCGCTGGGTTCGCGCAAGCGTGCCGGTGCAGGGCGCACGGGTGGCGCCGATGCTTGGCGTGCGGTGCACGCCGGTCGGGCTGGTCCTCTCGGGTGAGGACGGGTGGCTGTTCATTGCCACCAACCAAGAGATGGCGGATGACGCGATTCATGACGTGTGCGCAGCTGTGAAACTCCTGACTGCGTCTCCACAGCGTCGGATTCGGGTGTGCTGGGCACCCGACATCCGATCGCCCAGCCATCTGTCGGCGGCGTGCAGCAGAGTGGACCCATGACCCTCGACGCACCGCCCGCAGATACTCGCGCAGCCGCACTCGCCGCCCTGCGCGAGCTCGTGGGGCGCAGCGACGCCGAGTTCCACGACGGGCAGTTCGAGGCGATCGAGGCGCTGGTCGAGGGGCGTCGTCGTGCGCTCGTCGTGCAGCGCACGGGGTGGGGCAAGTCGGCGGTGTACTTCGTCGCGACGCTGCTGCTGCGCCGACAGGGCGCGGGGCCGACCGTGCTCGTCTCGCCGCTGCTCGCCCTCATGCGCGACCAGATCGCGGCAGCCGAGCGTGCTGGCGTGCGCGCTGTCGCCATCAACTCCACGAACGCCCACGAGTGGGGCGACGTGCTCGCCCAGCTCGACCGCGACGAGGTCGACGTGCTGCTCGTCTCGCCGGAGCGCCTCAACAATCCCGCGTTCCGCGAGCAGCAGCTGCCCGCGCTCGTGCGGCGCATCGGCATGCTCGTCGTCGACGAGGCGCACTGCATCAGCGACTGGGGCCACGACTTCCGGCCCGACTACCGGCGCCTGCGCGACCTCATCTCGCAGATGCCCGTCGAGGTGCCGGTGCTCGCGACCACGGCGACCGCGAACAGCCGGGTCGTCGCCGACGTCGCGGAGCAGCTCGGCACGGGTGCGTCGGACGATGATGCCGAGGCCGGAGCGGGCCGCACCGGGAGCGCCCCCGAAGTGCTCACCATCCGCGGGCCGCTCGCCCGGGCGTCGTTGCGGCTCGGCGTGCTGCGCCTGCCCGATTCGCCGAGCCGCCTGGCCTGGCTCCTCAGCCACCTCGACGACCTGCCGGGCTCGGGCATCATCTACACGCTGACGGTCGCAGCCGCCAACGACACCGCCCGGCTGCTTCGCGAACGCGGTCACGAGGTGCGCGCCTACACCGGCCAGACCGACACCGACGAGCGCACCGAGTCCGAGGGCATGCTGAAGCGAAACGAGGTGAAGGCGCTCGTCGCGACGAGCGCACTCGGTATGGGCTTCGACAAGCCCGACCTCGGGTTCGTGCTGCATCTGGGGGCCCCGTCGTCACCCGTCGCCTACTACCAGCAGGTCGGTCGCGCCGGCCGAGCGAGCGAGAGCGCCGATGTGCTCTTGCTGCCGGGCACCGAGGATGCCGCGATCTGGCACTACTTCGCCACCGCCTCGATGCCCGATCGAGAGCGGGCAGAACGCGTCATCGGCGCACTCTCCGACGTGCCCGTCTCGACGCCGGCGCTCGAGGCGATGGTCGACATCCGCCGCACCCCGCTCGAGCTGCTGCTGAAGGTGCTCGACGTCGACGGCGCGGTGCGCCGCGTGCAGGGCGGCTGGGTCGCCACCGGGGAGCCGTGGGTCTACGACGCCGAACGCTACGAGCGCATCGCCGCCGAGCGGCTCGCCGAGCAGCAGCACATGATCGACTACGAGCAGTCCGACGGATGCCGCATGGAGTTCCTCCAGCGATCCCTCGACGACGACACGGCGGCACCTTGCGGGCGGTGCGACAACTGCACGGGCATCTGGTATCCACGTGAGATCGCGGCATCCGCCACCGTCACCGCCGCCGAATCGCTCGACCGCGTGGGCGTGCCGATCGAGCCGCGTCGGCAATGGCCGACCGGTGCCGACCGGCTCGGCGTGCCGGTCAAGGGGCGCATCGCGCCGGCCGAACAGTCGAGCGAGGGTCGGGCGCTCGCTCGACTGACCGACCTCGGCTGGGGCGGCACGCTGCGCGAGCTGTTCGCAGCGGGAGCGCCCGATGCAGCGGTCTCACCGCAGGTGCTCGCCGCGTGCGTGCGCGTGCTCGCCGACTGGGGCTGGCCCGACCGACCGGTCGCGGTCGTCGCGATGCCGTCGCGCTCGCGCCCGCAACTCGTGGACTCGCTCGCTCGCGGCCTCGCCGAGGTCGGGCGGCTGCCGTACCTCGGCGCCCTCGAGTTCCGTGGCGGCGGTCCGACCGGTCAGCCGGGCGGCAACAGCGCCTTCCGGCTCGCGGGTCTGTGGGATCGCTTCTCGGCCGACGCCCTCGATGTGCCGGCCGGCGGCGTGCTGCTCGTCGACGACCAGGCCGACAGTCGCTGGACCCTCACGATCGCCGCGCGCGAACTCCGCCGGGCGGGCGCGAGCGCGGTATTGCCCTTCGTGCTGGCGCTGCGCGGCTGACGCAGCGTCGAAGCATCATCACCGGGTGATGTCGCGGGTGACGCCGGTGGTGAAATCCCCCGAGCGGCATCCGGCGCGCACCCGCGTCTTCGTACGCTGGGCGTACGTCGAAGCACGCGCATCGGTGTCGCGAACCCCGTCAGAACGGGCGTTGCGGCAGCGCCGATGCACGTCAGCGAAGAAGGGATGTGCGACAGCCATGTGCACACGAGTCGTATGGTCGGATGCCAACGGATCGGTCATCGTCGGCCGCAACATGGATTTCCACATGGATCTCCTCTCCAACCTCTGGAAGTACCCGCGCGGCATCGAACGTACTGACGGAGTGCACGGCAACCTCCGCTGGCGTTCGAAGTACGGGAGCGTCGTCGCCACGGCGTTCGACCTCATCGCGACGGACGGTATGAACGAAGAGGGCTTCGCCGGACACATCCTGTGGCTCGCCGAGTCGGATTATGGAAAGCCCGACGCGTCGGCGACCCAGCTGAGCCAAGCCGTCTGGCTCCAGTACTACCTCGACAATTTCTCCACCGTCGCGGACGCGGTCGAGTGGACCAACCAGTCGCAGGTCGAGATCGCGCAGTTGTTCGATCCGACCGGGCACTTGGTGCCGACCCTGCATCTGGCGATCAACGACGCGACCGGTGATTCCGCGATCATCGAGTACACCGACGGCAAGCCCAAGGTCTACCACAGCCGCGACTACAAGGTCATGACCAATTCGCCGACCTATGACGAACAACTCGAGCTGGTGGGCGTCTACCAGGGCCTCGGGGGCGACAAGCCGCTCCCCGGGTCGACCCTGGCGAGCGACCGCTTCGCTCGCGCGCTCTTCTATGTGGAACATCAGGTCCAGCCCAAGACGCAGGTCGACGCGATCGCGGCCATGTTCAGCATCATCCGGAACGCGGCGCAGCCGTTCCGCACCCCGGAGCCGGGCAAGCCGGATGCCTCCCAGACGATCTGGCAGGTCGTGCTCGACCTCACGAACAAGCGCTACGTGTTCGAGTCGACGACGCGCCCCGGCATGGTGTGGGTGGACTTCGACGAGCTCAGCTTCAACGAGGGAACGAAGACCCTGAGGCTCGATCTCGTGAGCCGGCTGGCGCTCGAGGGCGGTCTTGCAGGCAACGTGAGCCACAAGTTCACCGACGTCGGAGAACTCACGAGCGACGCGCTCGCGACGGGCGTACGCGCGCTGGAATTCGTCGCCGAGAAGCAGGACGCGTTCGAAGAGATCAAGAAGAGCGTTCAGGCCCTGGTGGGCAAGAAGAAGTAGCTCAGGTCGGCGCCTGCTCCTTCGCGACGAGCGTGAGCACGTCGTACGCGGCCACGAGCTCGTCGTGCTGGTTCTTCAGCACCGCATCCCACCGCACCTCGCCGTACTCGTCGGTCTCGCGCGGCGTGATCTGCTTCGCCGTGAGCTCGACGCGGATCGAGTCGCCGGGCGACACGGGCGTCACGAAGCGCAGGTTCTCGAGTCCCGAGTTCGCGAGCACCGGGCCAGGGGCCGCGTCGACGAAGAGACCGGCGGCCCACGACACGAGCAAGTAGCCGTGCGCGACCCGGCCCGGGAAGAACGGATTCGCCGAGGCCGCCGCCTCGTCCATGTGCGCGTAGAACGTGTCGCCCGTGAAGTGGGCGAACGTCTCGATGTCGTCGAGGGTCACGGTGCGCGAGGCGCTCACGACCTGGTCGCCGATCTTCAGCTCGGCGAGCGACTTGCGGAACGGGTGCGGCTCGCCGGCCTCGGCGAACGGCGTCGAGGCCGCTCCCGCGTGCCAGACCCCGGTCAGCGCCGTGAGCATCTCGGGCGATCCCTGCACGGCCGTGCGCTGCATGTGGTGCAGCACGGCGCGGATGCCGCCGAGTTCCTCGCCGCCGCCGGCGCGGCCGGGTCCGCCGTGCACGAGGTTCGGCAGCGGCGAGCCGTGGCCGGTCGACGAACGCGCGTCGTCGCGATCGAGGAAGAGCACGCGGCCGTTGTACGCCGCGATACCCGCCGCGAGCGCCACGGCGACCCCGGGGTCGTGCGTCGCGACGCTCGTCACGAGCGATCCGCCGCCGCGGGCGACGAGGGCCGCGGCCTCGGCGACGGTGTCGTAACCGAGGATCGACGAGACCGGGCCGAACGCCTCGACCTCGTGCAGCGCGGGGCTCGCGGCATCCGCGAATCGCAGCAGCATGGGCGCGACGAAGGCGCCGTCGGATGCCTCGCCGGTGGCGCCGTCGGCGAGGGTGACCGCCGGGGCATCCATCGAACCGATGACGAGCTCGCCGCCGCCCGCCTCGAGACGCCCGACCTGGCGAAGCACCTCGTCGCGCTGCGCGATCGAGGCGAGCGGGCCCATCGTGACGCCCTCGGCGCGCGGGTCGCCGAGCACGACGCGCTCGGCGATGCGGTCGCGCACCGCGTCGATCACGGCGTCGATGGATGCCGCGGGCACGATCGCCCGTCGGATCGCCGTGCACTTCTGGCCGGCCTTCGTCGTCATCTCGGTGACGAGCTGCTTCACGTAGGCGTCGAACTCGGGGGTGCCGGCGACCGCGTCGGTGCCGAGCACGCTCGCGTTGATGGAGTCGGTCTCGCTCGTGAACCGCACGCCGCCGGTCTGCACCGAGTCGTGCGAGCGCAGCTTCTCGGCGGTCGACGCCGAGCCGGTGAAGCCGACGAGGTCGCCGAGTCGAAGGTGGTCGAAGAGCGTCGGCACGCTGCCGGAGACGAGCTGCAGCGACCCCTCGGGCAAGAGGCCCGACTCGACGAGGATGCGCACGAACGCCTCGGCGAGGTAGCCCGTGGGCGTCGCGGGCTTCACGAGCGTCGGCACGCCGGCGAGGAAGGCCGGGGCGAGCTTCTCGAGCGAGCCCCACACCGGGAAGTTGAAGGCGTTGATCTGCACGGCGACGCCGGGCAGCCGGGTGTAGATATGCCGTCCGAGGAATGAGCCGTCCTTCGAGAGCTGCTCGACCGCGCCGTCGACGTAGACCTTCGAGTTCGGCATCTCGCGACGCCCCTTCGAGGAGTACGTGAACAGCACGCCGATGCCGCCGTCGATGTCGACCCACGAGTCCTGCTTCGTGGCCCCCGTGCGCGCGGAGAGCTCGTAGAGCTCGGCCTTGCGCTCGGTCAGCGCGAGCGCCATCTGCTTGAGCAGCACGGCGCGCTGGTGGAAGGTGAGGGCGCCGAGGGAGGCCTGCCCGACGGTGCGGGCGTACTCGAGTGCGGCGCCGAGGTCGAGCCCCTCGGTCGAGACGCGGGCGACGACCTCGCCGGTCGACGCGTCGCGCACTTCGGTCGTCTCCGGCTCCGGTCCCTGAGCTCGTCGAAGGGCCGGCGCCCACCACTCGCCGTTCACATAGCTCGGCAGGATCGTGTTCATCGGGGATGCCTTTCGTCGAACGGGCGTCGAGACGTCGCAGATGGCGACCATGCAGACGATGAAATCGCCATCTGCGACGTTTCGGGGGTGGAGTGGGCGGGGCGCAGCCGCGTGCAGTTGCGGGGCATCACGGGGCGTCCCAGAGGTAGAAGCCCTCGCCGGTCTTGCGTCCGAGCTTGCCCTCGGCGACCATGCGGCGCAGCAGCGCGGGCGGATCGAAGCGCTCGCCGAGCGTCGACGAGAGGTACTCGGCGATGCCGAGTCGCACGTCGAGTCCGACGATGTCGGTCAGGCGCAGCGGGCCGATCGGATGCTTGTAGCCGAGGCTCATCGCCGCGTCGATGTCTTCTGCCGAGGCGACGCCGTCTTCGAGCATGCGGATCGCCTCGAGTCCGAGCGCGACGCCCAACCGGGAAGACGCGAACCCCGGGGCATCCGCGACGACGATCGGGGTCTTGCCGATCGCGCGCACCCAGCCGCGGGCCTGCTCGACGAGTGGGCCGCCCGTCGCCTCGCCGCGCACGATCTCGACGAGCGTCGACGCCGGCACGGGGTTGAAGAAGTGCAGGCCGAGGAACCGGGCCGGCCGGTCGAGCAGCGCCGCGAGCTGGTCGATCGAGATCGACGAGGTGTTCGACGCGAGAGCCGACCCCGGTGCGAGCACGGACTCGACGCGGGTGAGGGCGTCGATCTTCAGTTCGAGGTCTTCGGGCACGGCCTCGACGACGAGGTCGCAGCGGGCGAAGTCGGCGACATCGGTCGTGGCGGCGAAGCGGGCGGCGATCGCGGCTTCGTCGTCGTCGGCGGTGCCCCGGGCGACGGAGGCCGCGACCGACTCGAGCACCCGTGTCGTAGCCGCCGCGGCGGCAGCGGCGTCGCGCTCGACGACGGTGACCCGCGAACCCGCGAGCAGGAAGGCGTGCGCGATGCCGGCGCCCATGCGCCCGCCGCCCAGCACGCCCACGTCGGCCGGAGCCCCGGTGTCGGTCTCGTTCACTTCTGCCTCCGCTCGAGGAACTCGGTCATGCGCCGCAGCTTCTCGGGGCTCTCGAAGAGCACGGCCTGCTCCTCGAGGTCGACTGCGGGGTGCGCGTCACGCGGCGCACGGAACACGCGCTTCGTCGCGATCGTCGCCGCGCGGTCGTTGCGGCTCACGCTGTCGGCGATCGCGTGCGCGGCCGCGAGCAGCTGGTCAGCCGGGTGCAGCGAACTCACGAGCCCGATCTCGAGCGCCTCGGCCCCGGTGACCGTGCGCCCGGTGAGCAGCAGCTCGATCGCACGGGCGTCGCCGACGATCTCTTTCAGCCGCCAGCTCGCACCGGCCGCGGCGATGATGCCGAGACCCGTCTCGGGGTTGCCGATCTTCAGCGCGGGCGTCGCGATGCGGATGTCGGCCGCATACGCGAGTTCGGCGCCGCCGCCGAGCGCGTACCCGTCGAGGGCGGCGATGACGGGCATCGGCAGCAGCGCGATCCGCACGAAGGCGTTCGCGTTGATGCCCGAGCGCGCGTCATCCGCTCGCCGTTCTCGAAGCTCGGCGATGTCGGCGCCCGAGGCGAAGACGCCGCCGGCGCCCGTGAGAATGAGGGTGCGCGGCACCGCCTCGAGTTCGGCGCACACGAGGTGCAGGGCATCGATCGTCGCCTGGTCGATCGCGTTGCGCTTCTCGGGTCGGTTGAGGGTGGCGATCACCCGGTCGTCGCGCCGCTCGACGAGCAGCGGCGCGTCGGCGGATGCGGCAGACCCTGCGCCGGCGGCGGGCATCAGACGCGCTCCACGATGAGCGCGCTGCCCTGGCCGACGCCGACGCACATCGTGGCGAGTCCGTAGCGCGAACCCTCGCGCTCCATGCGGCCGAGCAGCGTCACGACGAGCCGCGAACCCGACGAGCCGAGCGGATGCCCCAGGGCGATCGCTCCCCCGTCGGCGTTCACGCGCTCGGGGTCGAGCCCCAAGCGGCGCATCGACGCGATCGACTGGGTCGCGAAGGCCTCGTTGAGTTCGATCGAACCGATGTCGTCGAGGTCGATGCCCGAACGCTCGAGCGCCTTCTCGGTCGCGGGCACGGGGCCGAGACCCATGATCTCGGGCGGCAGCCCGGCCGACGAGCCGACCACGACGCGGGCGCGAGGCGTGAGCCCGTAACGCTCGACGGCGGCGGCGCTCGCGACGAGGATCGCCGAGGCGCCGTCGTTCAGCGCACTCGAGTTGCCGGCCGTGACCACCGATCCGCCGTGCACGACGGGGCGCAGCCCGGCGAGCGCCTCGAGCGTCGTCTCGGGGCGGGGCCCCTCGTCGACGAGCACCTCGCCGCGATGCGTCGGCACCCCCACGATCTCGGCCTCGAAGCGGCCCGCGGCGATGGCGGCGGCCGCGCGTTGCTGCGAGCGCAGGGCGAAGGCGTCGGCCTCATCGCGCGTGATGCCGTCGATGCGGGCGACCTCTTCGGCCGTCTCGGGCATCGAGAAGGTCGCCTTGTCACGGGCGACGAGCTTCGGGTTGGGGAAGCGCCAGCCGATCGAGGTGTCGTACGCGGCACCGGGCCTGGCCCACGCCTTCTCGGGTTTGGCCTGCACCCAGGGCGCGCGGGTCATCGACTCGACGCCGCCGGCGATGATGAGATCGGCGTCGCCGGCCTTGATCGCCTGCGCGGCCATCGTGATCGCCGACATGCCCGAGGCGCAGAGCCGGTTGACCGTGATGCCGGGCACCTCGTCGGGCAGGCCCGCGAGCAGCACCGACATGCGGGCGACATTGCGGTTGTCTTCGCCCGCCTGGTTCGCGGCGCCGAGGATGACCTCGTCGATCGCCCCGAGCTCACCGGCCTGGTCGAGGCGGGTGCGTCGCACGAGCTCGCCGACGACGAGGGCGGCGAGATCGTCGGGCCGCACCCCGGCGAGGGCTCCGCCGTAGCGCCCCACCGGCGTGCGCACGCCGCCGACGAGGTAGGCCTCGGTCATGGCGCTGTTCATGGTCACCGTCTCCTGACTGCACTGTCATGGCGGCCGCAATTCCCGACCGAACGTTCAGGAAGTAAGTATGGCAAACCCGCGCCCCGCCCGCCACCCGCCCGCGCCCGCCCGCGCCCGCCCGCGCGGCGGCTGCGACCGCCTGGCAGAGTGCCTCAGCCGGCGAGCACGAGCTCGGCGTAGCGCACCGTCGTGTCGGCGGCCGCGCTGATCGAGTACCCGGTGCCGTCGTGCGAGAAGACCACGGTGCAGTACTTCGCGCCCTCCGTGCAGTCGGTCACCGCGGCATCCTCGGGCGCCATGCCCGCGAGAGCGACCGGCGCGAGCAGTGCTGCGCCGTCGGCCCGCGCCGCGAATGCTGCCACGAGCGCCGCGCCTCCGGGGGCGATCTCGAGGGTCGGCGCTGCGCCGGGGCCTTGGCATCCGACGAAACCGGCGAGGTGACGGGCCGCGTCGTCGAACCAGACCTGTTCGGGCAGCGTCGCGCCGGTCGTACGCCACTCCGCCGGCGCGCCGTCGAGCGTCTCGATTTCAGCTGCCGGCAGCACGGACTCGCAGTCGACCGGTTCGGCGGGGCTCGCCGCACCGAGTCCCGTCGGCCCTGCAGCTTCCACGGCCTCGACTGCGGATGCCGCGACGGCCACCACGCCGTCGAGGACCTGTCCCGGAACCATCCCGGCGAACACCGACCGGTCAGCGTTCCAGCCGTCGGGCGTCAACTCCACCTGGATCCAGGCGTCGCCGATCGGCACCGAGACGCGGCATCCGGGGTCGCCGCAGGTGGCGAGGCCGGGGGCGCCGCCGATGTCGCGCTGGTCGGCGTCTTGGGCGGGCCCGTCGCCCATGAGGTACGGCTGCCAGAGGGGGCCGCCGCCCGGCAGCACTTCGACCCTGAGGTAGCGCCCGTCGGTCGCCCCGTACTCGTCGGGGTTCACCGCGGCTCCCGCACGCCACGAGCAGTCGAGCCCGCCGGCCGCGGCGACGGCCATCTCGCCGAGACCGGCACGCGGCCACCACGCCTCGACGAGTTCGGGCACGACGCCGTCGGCACCGGTGAGCGCCGCGGCCACGAGGTCGGTCGACGCGAGATCGTCGCACGTGAGCGGCCCCGCCGGCGTGGTCTCGACCGGTGCCGGCTCGGCGGCGGGCGTCGTCGCACTCGGCGCCGGTGCCGTGCACCCGCTGAGCAGCAGAACGAGGGCGGCGGCGACACAGCCGTGCAGAAGACGCATGGCGCGAGCTTAGTGACGCCTCGGGAACGGCGCATCAGGGCTGTCCCGGTGGCAGCCGATCAGGGCGATCGCTGCCCGCAGGCGGCGACTCCGCCGGTGGGACGAAACGAGGCCCGCGTCCGTCTGGACGCGGGCCCCGTTTCAGGTGAGCGGATGACTCAGTGCGCGAGTTCCTCGTCGGCCGCAGCCGATTCGATCTCGACGATCTCGACGGTCTCGACGGTCTCGACGGTCTCCTCGACCTCGACGGTCTCCTCGACCTCGACGGTCTCCTCGACCTCGGCGGCCGCATCGAGCGAGTCGACGGCCTGGACGGCCGCCGTGCCGCGCTCGAGCTCGCCCGCGAAGTCGTCGCCGAGACGCATGTCGACGAAGTCGACGTCGATCTCGGCACGGTCGAGCAGCTCGGTCATGCGACGCTGGCGGTTGCGCGGAATGAGCGTGACGACCTGGCCGGCCTTGCCGGCGCGGCCGGTGCGGCCCGAGCGGTGAAGGTAGGTCTTGTACTCGTCGGGCGCGTCGGCCTGGATCACGAGGTCGATGTCATCGACATGGATGCCGCGTGCCGCGACATCCGTCGCCACCAGCACGTTGACCCGGCCGCTCGTGAGCTGCTGCAGGTTGCGCGTGCGACGCGACTGGTTCAGGTCGCCGTGCAGCGCGACGGCACGGATGCCGTAGTCCTCGAGGTGCTCGGTGAGGTCCTCGGCGAACGCACGGGTGCGGCTGAAGACGAGCGTCTTGCCCTCTCGGTTCGCGAGCTCGGCGACGATGTCGCGCTTCTCGTGGTTGCCGATGACGAACACACGGTGCTCGATCGTCGAGGAGGCCTGGTCTTCGCCGGCGACCTCGTGCACGGCCGGGTCGACGAGGAACTCGTCGACGAGCGCCGCGACGCCCTGGTCGAGGGTGGCCGAGAAGAGGAGCTTCTGGCCGCCATCGGCGGTGTGGCGGATGATGCGCTGCACGGGCTCGAGGAAGCCGAGGTCGCACATGTGGTCGGCCTCGTCGATGACGGTGACGACGACCTCGGAGAGGTCGAGGCGGCGCTGCTCGATGAGGTCTTCGATGCGGCCGGGGGTGCCGATCACGATGTCGACGCCGCGCTGGAGCGCGCCGACCTGGCGGCCCTGCGGCACACCGCCGTAGATCTGCGTGGTGAAGAGGCCGACGCTCTGCGCGATGGGCTGCACCGTGCGGTCGATCTGCAGGGCGAGCTCACGCGTCGGCGCGAGGATGAGCGCGCGGGGCTTGCGGCCCATCTGGCGCTTGCCGCCGGCCTTGCCGGACTCGGCCCAGAGCTTCATGAGGCGCTCGACGGTCGGGGCGCCGAAGGCGATGGTCTTGCCCGAGCCGGTCTTGCCGCGGCCGAGCACGTCGCGACCCTCGAGCACGACCGGGATGGTCGCGGCCTGGATCGGGAACGGCGACTCGGCGCCGAGCTGCTTGAGCGCGGCCACGACGTTGCCGCCGAGGCCGAGGTCGGCGAAGCTCACGCCGTCGGCGTCGGTCGCCTGGATGGCCTGGGCCTCGAGGCGCTCGAGCACGACGTCGTCGGCCTTCGCGTGGCGGTCGCCCTGGTCCTTGGCCGGGTAGAAGCTCGAGTCGCGGCGACCCGACTCCTTGAAGCCGGGGCGGTCGACGTCGCGGCGAGGCGCGCGGTCGTCGCGGTCGTAGGAACGCGGTGCGCGATCGGGGCGGTCGAACGAACGGGCAGGGCGATCGTTGCGGTCGTAGGAACGCGCCGGGCGATCGTTGCGGTCGAACGAACGCGCCGGGCGATCGTTGCGGTCGAACGAACGAGGAGCGCGGTCGTCGCGATCGAACGAACGCACCGGACGCACCGGACGCACCGGACGATCTTCGCGGTAGCTCGGACTAGCCGGTCGGTCATTGCGATCGTTGCGGTCATACGAACGCGCAGGGCGATCGTTGCGGTCGTTGCGGTCGTTCGAACGCGCGGGGCGATCGTTGCGGTCGTTCCGGTCGAACGAACGAGGGGCGCGGTCGTCACGGTCGTACGAACGCGCAGGGCGGTCGTTGCGGTCGTTCGAACGCGCGGGGCGATCGTTGCGATCGAACGAACGAGGCGCACGGTCGTCGCGATCGTACGAACGCGCCGGGCGATCGTTGCGGTCGTTGCGATCGAACGAACGCGGAGCGCGCTCATCGCGACCGTCGCGCTCCGAGCGGTGCGGCGCACGGCCGGTGGCGACGCGCTCGTCGCGCGACCAGCGCTCTTTGCGGGGCGCCTCGGTCTCGGCGCGGTAGCCGCGGTGGCCTTCGCTGCGCGAGCCGGGCTTGGACGATCCGGCGCGTGCCGGGCCGCCCTTCGAGCCGCCCTTCGCGTACGAGGGATCGAAGTTCTTGGCGGGTCTGCCGCCTTGGGGCTTCTTGTTCTTGGGCATGGTGACTTCCTGGGTTGTACTCGTGTACATGGCAGCGCCACTGCAGGCGCAGCACACTGAGAACCCGGAGCATCGTCGACCGGGGCCGTTCACATACGGTGACTATCCGAGGCCTGTGCCTCGAAACCGGCCCTTTGGACTCACAAACCCATCCGCGCACAGCGCGGTGTCCAGAACCGACTCGGCTACGATACCGGAATCGGCTGGGAAAGTCCCGCACGCAGCAGGGGCCGGTACGGCTCAGCCCTCGGGGGTCGGTGCCGGCGCGGCTGTGGCACCCGAGAGCACCCACGCCCCGCCGGTGCACTCGTAGAACGTCACGGTCGCGGTGTCGACGAAGACGTCGCCGTCGGTCGTGCAGGTCTCGGGGGTCGGTTCGCTCGTGCCGAGCAGCACCTGGGTGCCGGGTGCGCCCGGGGCACCGGTCTCGCCCTGCGCACCGGTCTTGCCCTTCGCCCCGGTCTCGCCCTGCGCACCCGTCTCGCCCTGCGCACCCGTCGCGCCCGTCAGGTTCTCGGCCGCGGAGGTGCGGATGTTGCCGACGAGCTGCCAGTCGCCGTCGGTGAACAGGTAGACGTCGGACGTGGCGATGTCGATGTAGACGTCGCCGTCGTAGCCCTTGCCGGATTCGGGTACTCCCGAACCCGCCCGAACGGCGGACCCGGCCGGGAGGATCTCCTCGAGCGCCTCCTCGTAGGCGGCCTCGTCGACCGCTTCGGTCGTCGGCGTCGGCGTCGCGACCACCTCGGCGGCGTCGTTCGATCGCGCCACCGTCGCCCCGAGGAACGACGCCACGAACGAGAGGAGCACGACCGCGACGCCGATCCAGATCAGCGTCGCGCGATTCACACCGGCCGGCGCGGCCGACCCTGCCGATACCGCCGGAGATCCTGTCGATTCGCTCGATGCCCCCTGCGGGTTCCGGTCATCACTCATGGCGCACGCCCCTCACGTCTCGCGCTCCGGTCGACCCGTGACGGCACGGTGCGGAGCCGCGTCGCGCCCAGCGTAGCGAGCGGTGCACCCCATTGGGTAGACGTGAGGTAGCATCACTCCACCCCTGAACCCGGAGCCCGGTGTGACCTCGACCCGACGCACAGGCGGCTCCGGCACTCGCGCCCCGCGAGTGGTGTGGGCCGTCGCGGCCGCTGCAGCCGCCATCGCGAGCGTGAGCGCGCTCTCGGGCTTCCATCAGCCGCTGCGCGAGATCGAACCGCGCGGCATCGACGCGGTGAGCGAGGTCGCGGGCACCGAGGTCATCGGCATCCGCACGTTCACGGCGCCGCCACGGGTCGGCGTCGAATCCGACCTCGAGTACGGCACCCGCGAAGACGGCACCCTGCTCACCCTCGACATCTGCACCCCGCCGGGCGCCGAACTCACCGATGCACCGCTTCCGGCCGTGGTCTCGATCCACGGCGGCAGTTGGGCGCGCGGCGACAAGGCGAACGCCGACTGGCGTGCGACCTGCCTGTGGCTCGCGAGCGAGGGGTTCGTCGCGGCATCCGTCAACTACCGGCTCGTGCCCGAGGCGCGGTTCCCCGCCGCGATCGACGACGTCGCGCTCGCGGTCGAGTGGCTGCGCGCACCCGAACAGGCCGAACGATTCGGCATCGACCCCGACCGCATCGGCGCGTTCGGGGGATCGGCCGGTGCCAATCTCGCGGCGCTGCTCGGCACCACGGGCGACGGCCCGCTCCACACGGGTTCACGGGTCGCGGCGGTCGCAGAGCTCTCGGGCCCCGTGGCGCTCGGGGCGGCCGAGCTCCGAGCCGACGCGGCATCCGATTGGCTGCTCGGTATCGTCGGCGACTATCTCGGCTGCGCGCCCGGCGCGAGCGACGAGGCCTGCCCCCAGGCGGCCGAAGCCTCGGCGGGTACGCACGCCGACCCGAGCGATCCGCCGTTCTTCATCGGCCAGGCCGAGGCCGAGGTCGTGCCGCTCGGCCAGTCGCACCGCCTCGCGTCGACGCTCGCGGCCGCCGGCGTCGACGTCGAACTCGCGATCGTTCCCGGTGACGACCATTCGGTCGGCATCCTCGACGCGGCGATGCGCACGCGTGTCGCCGCGTTCCTGCACGCGCACCTGGGCTGAGCCGCAGGCGCGGCGAATGCGATCCAGTACCCGCGTACGGGTGCGAATCGCCCTCGCGAGGGATGCAGCGCGGCGCGCCGCGTGATTGGCTACAGGCAAATGGTGCAGATTCCTCATTCCGAGCAGGGCCGAGCGGATGCCTCGCCGCAGGCCGATGCCGCGACGCCGCGACCCGGAGCGGGCCGACGACCCGCAGCATCGACGCGCCCTGCACCACCCCGCCCGGCCGCGCCCGTCGTGCCGCCCGTGCCGTCGATCCCGGCGGCGCCCGCCCGGCTCGCCCGCATCACGGCCGACGAACGGCAGTTCCGGGCGTGGATGCTCGTGTCGACCGCGCTCGGCGCCGTCATCCTCTTCTCGGTGTCGCTGCCGCTGGCCGCGACGATCTACGACATCGAGCTGCTCGCCGCGGCCGCCACGTGCCTCGCGCTCGCCGTCGCCCTGCCGCTCGCGGTTCGCTGGCCGTGGGTCGCGGCCGGCGTCTCGGCGGCGGGGCTGCTCGCCTTCGCGTTGCTCTCGCTCGGCTCCGATGTGGCGCCGTGGCCGTGGCCGGTCACCTCGATCGTCAGCCAGGGCGTGCTGCTCATCGTGCTGGGTCTCATGTGGGAGTGGCGTCTCGGCCTCATCGCGTGGGGCATGGGCGTCGTCGTGACGCTGCCGTTCGCCTTCGTCGACACGGGCGCGGCGGCGAGCATGATCACGGGTGCCGCCGTCACGGCGCTCGCGTGCGCGATCTCGGTGCTGCTCGCACAGCGCCGGGTGATCGGCGTCGAGCTCTTCCGCGAGCGCGCGCACTCGGCCTCCGAGCAGCAGCGGCGCGTGCTCGTCGAGGAGCGCAACCGCATCGCGCGCGAACTGCACGATGTCGTCGCGCACGGACTGTCGATCATCCACGTGCAGGCGACGAGCGCACCGTATCGGGTCGAGGGGCTGAGCGACGCCGCCAAGACCGAGTTCGCCGAGATCGCGGCGTCGGCCCGTTCGGCGATGACCGAGATGCGGCAACTGCTCGGGGTGCTGCGCAGCGCCGACACCGCGGCCGAGACCGCGCCGCAACCCGGGCTCGCCCAATTGCCCGAGCTCGCGGCATCCGTCGAACGCGCCGGAGTGCCGGTGACGCTCACCGTCCACGCCTCCCTGCCCGACGGCGGGCTCGCCGCGACGGCGACGTACCGCATCGTGCAAGAGGCGCTCAGCAACGTCGTGCGGCACGCGCCCGGCGCGCCCACCTACGTGTCGGTCGAGGTGATCGCCGACGACCTCGTCGTCTGCATCGACAACGAGGCGGCGACGGATGTTCCGGCGCCCGACGCGAAGGGCGGCGGCCACGGTCTCGTCGGCATCGGCGAGCGGGCGGCACTGCTCGGCGGTCGCGCCGAGTTCGGCGAGCGGGCGGACGGGGGCTACCGTGTACTCGCGACCCTTCCACTCGGGTCGGACGGAGGCACGGCGTGACGATCTCGGTGCTCATCGCCGACGACCAGGCGATGGTGCGAGCCGGTTTCGCGGCCGTGCTCGCCGCCCAGGCCGGTATCGAGGTCGTCGGGCAGGCGGCCGACGGCGACCAGGCCGTGGCCATGGCGCACGAACTGCGACCCGACGTCGTCGTCATGGACGTGCGAATGCCGGGTCGCAACGGCCTCGAGGCGACGCGCGCCCTGCAGACCCCGCCGCGCTCGAGCGACTACGTGCCGCGCGTGCTCATGCTGACGACGTTCGACATCGACGACTACGTCTACGAGGCGCTGCGCGCCGGGGCGAGCGGGTTCCTCCTGAAGGACGCGACGCCCGAGGAGCTCGTCGCCGCCGTGCGCATCGTCGCCTCGGGCGACGCCCTGCTCGCGCCGAGCGTGACCCGCCGCCTCATCGAGGACTTCGCACGCTCGGCCCCGCCGCCTCGCATCGACGCCTCGCGGCTGTCGGAGCTCACCGAGCGCGAGCGCGAGGTGCTGACCCTCGTCGGCCGCGGGTTCTCGAACACCGAGATCGCGGCGGCGCTCTTCATCGCCGAGCAGACGGTGAAGACCCACGTCTCGAAGATCCTCTCGAAGCTCGGGCTCCGCGACCGCGTGCACGCCGTCGTGCTGGCGTACGACACCGGGCTCGTGCAACCGGGTTCGTGACCATACGCCCGTACCGGCGCGAATCGCTCCGCCGTGTGATGATCACCCCGCCGCCGGCTTCCTAACCTTCCTGCGAGGGCGGACGGACCGCCCGGATGGAGGCGGTCATGACCGACGTACTCGCACCCGCGGCCGGGCGACACTCACCCCTGACCGGGCACGGCGCCGCGACATCCGCTCGCCCGTCTCCTCCCGTCGCCCGCGATTCGAGCGTCGACGTGATCCGAGTGGTGCTGCTCGCGGTGGTCTTCGCGCTGCACGCGATGATGGTCGGCGTGAGCGTCGGCGCCGACGGCCCCGTGCTCGAGAACGCACTCGAGGGTCAGGCGTGGTTCGCGGCGGTCAGCTGGGTCGTGCAGATCATGCCGCTGTTCTTCATCGCGGGCGGGTTCTCGAGCTTCCACCACTGGCGCTCGATGCGGGCCAGGGGCTCGAGTGGCACCGACTACGTGCGAGCCCGGCTCGAGCGACTCGTGCGGCCGGCGATCGTGCTCGTCACCGTGGTCGCCGCCGCCCTCGTAGCACTCTCGCTCGCCGGACTCCCCCCGGAGCTCGTGGCCACGGCGGGGTTCCGCATCGGTCAGCCCCTGTGGTTCCTCGGCGTCTACCTCGCGACTTCGGCGCTCGTGCCGCTCATGGTGGGCGCGCACGAGCGTGCCCGGGTGCTGACGCCGCTCGCCCTGCTCGCCGGTGTCGTCGCGGTCGACGTGCTGCGGTTCACGACGGGGCTCGAGGGCATCGGGTTCCTCAACCTCCTGCTCGTGTGGCTCCTCGTGCAGCAGCTCGGCTTCCACCTCGCCGACGGCTCGCTCGACCGTCTCTCGCCCGCCACCCTCTGGTCGATCGCCGCCGGCGCGCTCGCACTGCTCGCCGTGATGACGCTCGGCGGGCCGTACTCGCCCGACATGTATGTGAACCTCAACCCGCCGACCGTCTGCCTCGTCGTGCTCGGCGTCGCGCAGCTCGCACTCTTCCAGCTGGCGCGCCCGCGCATCAGGGCCTGGGTGCAGCGAGCGGATGCCTCGCGGCTCGTCTCGGCCGTCGGCGAGCGCGCGATGACGGTCTACCTCTGGCATATGCCCGTGCTCGTGGCGCTCGCCGGCGGGCTCCTCGTCGCGAACGCCGGACTCGGTCTCGCGCTGCCCGAGCCGATGAGCGCCGACTGGTGGGCGACGCGTCCCCTGTGGCTGAGCACTGCGGCCGCCGCGGTCACCGTCGCGACGCTCGTGTTCGCACCGTTCGAGCGGGCGCGGCGCGGGGCGGGGCGCCCCGCGGCCGGCGCGACTCCGGCGCCTGCTCGCCCGGCACTCCCCACCCGGTCGACCCGATCGACCCGGTCGACCCGATCGACGGTCCTCGACGCCGTCTGCGGGGTGGCCGGCGTGGCCGTCGTGCTCGTCACCGGCTTCGGCCCGGCGCAGGCGGTCGTCTCGCTCGTGCTCCTGACCGTCGCGTTGTTCGGCAGCACGACCGTCGCGGGAGCGTTCTCGGCGATGCTCGCCAAGGCCTCCGTGACGGCCGGTGCCGCCAGGGATCAGCGCAGGTCGCGGCGCAGCGGGATGGCGATCGCGAGCCAGGCCGCCACGGCCGCGTAGCCGAGCAGCACGAGCGCGCCCATGAGCGGGGTTGTCGTCGACACGGCAGCCATCGGCAGCTGCTCGGCGATCGCGTCGCCGAGGAACGTGAAGTCCGTCAGCGCCGCGGTCGCCCCGCCGGGCAGGTACGGGTGGATCGCATTGACCCCGGGGATGATCATCAGCACGTGCTCGAGGAAGTAGAAGTAGCCGAGCACGATGCCGACCGCGAGCAGCTGGTTGCGGGCGAGCGCGCCGATCGCAACGCCGAGCACCATGTAGACGGCGGCCGCGAGTGCGAGCCTCGCGAGCAGCGCGGCGAGTTCGCCGGCCGGCACGCCGAGCTCCACTCGCTGCACCGCGGCGCCCGCCACGACGGCGAGGCCGGCGAACAGCGACGAGACGAGTCCGTAGGCGACGCCCAGCGCACCGAAGACGACGAGCTTGGCCGCGAGCACCCGGCCGCGGCGCGGCACCGTCAGGAAGGTCGTGCCGATCGTGCGGTGGCGGTACTCGCCGGTGACCGCGATCGTTCCGATGAGCGCCGGAACGAAGAGCAGCAGGCCGCTCATGCCGACGACGATGCCGACGCCCTCTGCGGTGTCGAGCCCGGGCAGCGGCGGCGTCGCGTTCTCGGGGCCGATGAGCGCCAGCAGGCCGGTCAGTCCGCCGCCGCCGCAGGCGGCGGCCAGGAGCGACCAGAGCGGGAGACGGGTGACGAGGAGCTTGGTGAACTCCCCGCGGAGCAGGCGGGTCATGCGCGGATCCCTTCGATGGCGGCGGTCGCCGAGACGGTCTCGCCCGAGGTGAGTTCGAGGAACGCGGCTTCGAGGCTCGTGCCGCGGTGGGTGAACGCCGAGAGCGGCCCGGTCCACGTGGTGCGCCCGCGATCGATCAGCACGAGGTCGTCGATGCCGTGCTGCAGTTCGGTGAGCACGTGGCTCGAGAGCAGCACGGTGCCGCCGTGCTGCGCGAAGTCGCGCAGGAAGGTGCGCAACCACACGATGCCCGCCGGATCGAGTCCGTTCGACGGCTCGTCGAGCACGAGCACGTCGGGGGCTCCGAGCAGGGCGGTCGCGAGGGCGAGCCGCTGCCGCATGCCCGTGGAGAAGGAACCGACACGGCGATCGAGGTACTCGGCGATGCCCGTGAGCTCGGCGACGCGCACGACGCGTTCGACCCGGTGCCCGCCGAGCGCGGCGAAGCTGCGGAGGTGACCACGGGCCGTCATCGCCGGGTGCGCCCCGGCGACGTCGAGCACTGCGCCGACGGTGCCGCTCGGGTCGGCGAGGTCTCGGTACCGGATGCCTCCGATGAGCGCCGTGCCGGCGTCGGGACGGGTCAGTCCCAGCAGCATCCGGAGCGTCGTCGACTTGCCGGCGCCGTTCGGGCCGAGGAACCCGGTGACCCGGCCGGCCTTCGCGACGAAGCTCGCATCGCGCACGGCCTCGACGGCGCCGATGCGCTTGGCGAGGCCGCGTACCTCGATCTGGGCGGTCATCATGGAGTGGATCCCTTCGGTTCCGGGGTGGCATACTCGGATGAGAACAATGAGAATGTTCTCACGATGAGAATAATCAGCTGGAGGCCAGATGCGCAAGCCGTCGCCCATCGCCGACGTCGTCATGCACCCCGTGCGGCTCCGCATCATCCAGCAGGTGGGCACGCGCGAGGTCACGACCGCGAGCCTGCGCGACGCCCTGCCCGACGTGGCGCAGGCGACGCTCTATCGGCACATCGCCGCCCTCGTCGACGCCGACGTGCTCACCGTCGTGGACGAGCGCCGGGTGCGCGGGGCCATCGAGCGCACCTTCGCGCTCGGCGAGCGCATGGCGCACGTCGACCACGACGAACTGCTCGAGATGGGCGCGCGCGAGCTGCAGCAGGCCTTCCTCACCTTCCTCGCCCACCTGGGCGAGAGCTTCGACCGGGCCAGCTCCGCCGACGACCCGGCTTTCCGCGACTTCCTCGGGTTCGGCGAGACGACCCTGCACGTCACAGCCGACGATCTGGCCACGATCCAGACGGGGCTCGGCGAGTTGCTTGCGCCCTACCTGACCGCTACGGGCGGCGAGCGCCGCACGGTCACGCTCGCGACGGCGCTCATCCCGACCGACGGCGCCGCACCTCGCGCCTGATTCCGAGCAAAGGGACCGAGCACCTCGGCCGAGCCCCTCACGACGAGCCGGCGCCGCGTCGCGACGAATGGGGCGGGAACGTAGACTGATCCGCGGGGGAACGGCCGGCGACGCGCAAGCGCTCGCGTTTCGTCGCGCGGCACCGACGTGGCTGCCACTGCATGCAGCAGGCCCGCCCTCGTCGACCGACGCACGGCTATGGGGGAATCTGTTGTCCACTTCGATCAACACGCACGACGGCGTCACGGTGTTCCTGACCTCGACCACCGAAGCCGACGTCCATGCCGACGGCGCCGTGTTCGGAATCCGGGCGAGCAATGGCGACGCACTGCGCGACCGCGTCGTCGCGTTCGTGCAGGAGCGCGCGCAGCGCCTCGGCATCGCGGCGACCGCATCGCTCATCGACGACTCCTCGCACTGGACGCTCACCGTCGAACCCGATGGCCGGGTCACCGAGGCTCCGACCGGTCTCGTCGTCGAGGCCGCCGCACCCCGCCCGACCTCGACCGCACCGATCCCGACGATTCCGGCCGGCATCCCTGCCGCCCCGCCCGTGTCCGCTGCATCGCCCCTGCCGGCTGCGCCGGCGACCTCGCCCGCGGAGCCCAGGGCGCACCGCCCCACGGTCGAAGACCTGCTCGCCAGCCGGCCTCGCGTGCGCCCGCTGAAGGCCACGACCGGGTGGCAGGGCCGCGTGCGCCGCCTGAGCGGCGGCCTGATCTCGCCGAAGCCGAGCGCGACCGAGCAGACCCGCCACGACCAGACGAACCGCGTGCAGAAGCGGCTCGACGGCCCGCGCACGATCGTCGTGCTGAACCCGAAGGGCGGCGCCCACAAGACCACGAGCACACTGCTGCTCGCCGCGACGTTCGGCAAGCTCCGCGGCGGCTCGACGCTCGCCTGGGACAACAACGAGACGCGCGGCACGCTCGGCTGGCGAGCACAGCACACCCCGCATCACCGCACCGCCGTCGACCTCCTGGGCGACCTCGAACAGTTCGAGAACCCGAGTGTCGCGAGCCTCAGCCAACTCGACGACTACGTGCGCACGCAGGTCGACGCGCGCTTCGACGTGCTCGCCTCCGATGAGGATGCCGCCGCGACATCCACCATCGACGACGCCGCGTTCGACCGGCTGCACCGCACGCTCTCGCGGTACTACCGCCTGCTCGTCGTCGACACCGGCAACAACATGCGCGCCTCGAACTGGGTCGCGGCCGTGGCCGCCGCCGATCAGCTCGTGATCGTCTCGACGGTGCGCGAGGACACCGCGGCGAGCGCGGCGTGGCTGCTCGACGGGCTCGCCGAGAAGGGCTTCGGCGACAAGGTCGACCGGGCCGTGACGATTCTGACCTCGCCGTCGGAGAAGCCCGACCGCGAACTCGAGCAGCGCCTCGCCGATCACTTCGGTGCGCTGACGGCAGCCGTGACGACGATCCCCTACGACGCCGCGCTCGTCGACGGCGGCACGATCGACTTCGACGCGCTGTCGCCCGCGACGCACGACGCGTGGCTCACCGCTGCCGCCGTGGTCGCCGACCAGCTCTGAGCACCCGACCGGCCGCCCCGGCCTCGGCATCGCCTGCGGCGGCCGTCCCGCACCGGCCGGGCGGCCGGGGACGGGAGGCCGGGCAGCCGGGCGCTCATGCTCCCGCGGGCAGTTCCACGGTGATCCGCAATCCGCCGCCGGCGCGCGGGGTGAGCGTGAGCGTTCCGTCGTGCGCGCGGGCGATGCTCTGGACGATGGCGAGGCCGAGGCCGACGCCGCCGGTGTGCAGGCGTTCGCTACCGCGTCGGAACGGTTCGGTGAGCGTCGCGGTCAGCTCCGGGGTGAGCTGTTCGCCGGTGTTCTCGACCGTGAGCACCGCCGTCGCTCCGCTCACGACGCTGCTCAGCCACACGGTGCCGTGCTCCGGCAGGTTGTGGACGATCGCGTTGTGCAGCAGGTTCGTCGTCATCTGCAGGAGGAGCGGATGCGACCCGGTCACGGGCGTGATCTCTCCCGAGTTCCGGATCTCGATGCCGCGCTGCTCGGCGAGCGGCAGGAGCGTCTCGGCGGCCTCCTCCGTCAGGAGTGAGAGATCGACGCGCTCCGGCCTGAACGAGCGCTGGTCGGCGCGGCTGAGCAGGAGCAGCGCTTCGGTGAGGTTGATCGCGCGAGTGTTGACGGCGAGCAGGCGCTCGACGAGTTCGGCGGAGACGCCCTTCGGATCGTTGCGAGCGACTTCGAGGAGCGTCTGCGTAATCGCGAGCGGCGTGCGCAACTCGTGCGAGGCGTTCGCGGCGAAGCGCTGCTGCTCGGCGACGTGCGCTTCGAGCCGTTCGAGCATGGCGTCGAAGCTGTCGGCGAGCTCTCGGAACTCGTCGCCGCGACCCGTCATCTCGATCCGGTGCGAGAGCGATCCGTTCGCGGCCCTGCGCGTGGCATCCGTGATCCGGGCCAACGGCACGAGCATGCGACCGGCGAGGAACCACCCTCCGACGAGGCCGAACACGAGGAGGAACAGCAGCACCCAGGCCACCGCCGGGCCGAACGCGCGGATGAGGTCGTCGCGGCCGGGAACGAATCCGGCGATGGTGTTGCTGGCACGCGCCGGAACGTAGCGCAGCAGGAAGAGCCACACCGCCGCGAGCAGCAGCGTGCTCGCGAGCATCAGGAATCCCGCGTAGCTCACGGCGAGCTTGAGTCGGACGCTGGGCCCGGGCGCCCTAGCCACGCGCTGCCCCTTCGTCGCCGGCCGGTGCCGTGTCGATGCGATACCCGACGCCGGGCACCGTGACGATCAGCCATGGCTCGCCGAGTCGCTTGCGGAGTGCGGAAACCGTGATGCGCACCGCGTTCGTGAACGGGTCCGCGTTCTCGTCCCACGCGCGCTCGAGCAGCTCCTCGGCGCTGATCACGCCGCCCTCGGCGGCGACGAGCACCTCGAGCACCGCGAACTGCTTGCGGGTGAGCGCGACGTAGCGATCGTCGCGGTAGACCTCGCGGCGGAACGGATCCAGACGCAGGCCGGCGATCTCCCGCACGGGCGGCCTGCTGTGCGCGCGCCGCCGGTCGAGCGCCCTGAGTCGCAGCACGAGCTCCCGGAGCTCGAACGGTTTCGTGAGGTAGTCGTCGGCGCCGAGCTCGAACCCGGTGGCCTTGTCGTCGAGCCGGTCGGCCGCGGTGAGCATCAGGATCGGCATGCCGCTGCCGGACGCGACGATGCGTCTCGCGACCTCATCGCCCGACGGGCCGGGGATGTCGCGGTCGAGCACGGCGATGTCGTAGCTGTTGATGCTCAGCAGTTCCAGTGCGACGTCGCCGTCACCGGCGATGTCGGCCGCGATCGCCTCGAGGCGCAATCCGTCTCGGATCGCCTCAGCCAGAAAGGGCTCGTCTTCGACGATCAGCACGCGCATGCTCTCGATGCTACGAATCGGCACGTATCCTCCGTGTATCGAAACCCGCATACGCGATGGCAACATCGGCCCGCGTTGACTGGCGGCATGACTCGAGCGCACCAGCAGACGACGACGGATGCCCCGGCCGACGCCATCGGCGTGCACCGGAGCGGCATCCGCTCGACCGACCGGCTGGGCCGTTTCGGGCTCGTCGGCTATCTCGCCCTGCTCGTCTGGATCGTGCTGTGGCGACTCGAAGCGCCGCACCTCGGCGATGTCGGCTTCCCGCGCGATCTCAAGCTCGTTCCGTTCGTCTCGACGTCGACGGCCGGGTCGAGCGCCCCCGCCGAGGTCGTCGCGAACGTGCTGCTCTTCATCCCGTTCGGACTCTTCCTCCGCCTCCTCGCACCGTCGTGGCCTTGGTGGAAGGTCGCCGGTGCGGCCGCGGGCGTGAGTCTCGCGCTGGAATGCGCGCAGTACGCAGCCGCCCTCGGCGTCGCGGATGTCTCCGACCTCATCGCCAACACCGCCGGGAGCCTGGTCGGGCTCGCGGTGTTCGCGCTGGCTCGCCGCCGGCTCCGCGACTCGACCACCGTCGTCATGACGCGGATCTGCGCAGTGGGCGTCGTGGTCCTGCTGCTCGCCGCGGCCGCCTTCGCCGCCTCGCCCCTGCACTATCCCCCCATGCGACCCGCTTCGCACGGGCTCTCCGGCGACGCTCTGATCCGCTCGATGGGGAGCGACGGATCCGATTCGACGTTCGGCGCGGCCGACGGATTCATCGAGGAGGGCGAGTCCGTGTCGCCGTTCGCCGACGAGCTGCCGGCGATATCCGGCCTCGAACCAGGGCTGCGAGCCGCCATGCAGGACGCCGCGCGCGCGGCGATCGCCGACGGCTACGAGTTCGTCGTGACGAACGGTTGGCGCAGCGCCGCCTACCAGCAGTCGCTGCTGGATGCCGCCGTGATCGAGTACGGCAGCCTCGAGGAGGCGCGACGCTTCGTCTCGTCGCCCGAGACATCGAAGCACGTGACGGGCGAGGCGGTCGACATCGGGCGAACGGATGCGAACAGCTGGCTGAGCCAGCACGGCTCCGACTACGGTCTGTGCCAGACCTATGCGAACGAGATGTGGCACTTCGAACTCGCGACCGAACCGGGCGGCGAGTGTCCGGCGCAGCTGAGCGATGCGAGCGCAGGATGGTGAGCGCAGGATGACACGGTGAAATCGGCCGGAAACCTCCGCTGACCTACACTCGAAGACCGACGAGGCGCTCGGTGATCCCGAGACCTCGTCGTTTCACCGAGTGTCGCGAACAGAATTCGCAGGTACCAGAGCCCCCGGGGGTGGCCCATGACGAGCGAACCGATCACCGTCTCCATTCGGCGCGAGGTCGACCCCGAGCGCATCGCCGAAGCGACGGCCTGGGTGCAGACCGGCGTCAACCTCGCCGCCAAGTACCCGGGATTCCTCGGCTCGGGCTGGGTGCGCGCGGGCGAGGGCTCGCAGATCTGGCACATGCTCTACCGCTTCGCGAGCGAAGCGACCCTCGAGGCGTGGGAGCGCTCGGCCGAGCGCACCTGGTGGCTCTCGATGGGCGAGGGCTTCGTGCGCTCGGAGCGCAGCAGGCGACGCACCGGCATCGAGGGCTGGTTCGACGACCCGGCGACGGGTTCGGTAGCGGCGCCGGATGCCGCCGCATCCGCTCAGCTCGATGATCTGCCGCCTGCACCGCCGAGGTGGAAGCAGGCCGTGACCATCTGGCTCGGCTTCTTCCCCGTGAACCTCGTGTTCACCCTGCTCGTGACCTCGTTCGTGCCCGGCTGGGACGAGCTCGCGGTCGTGTGGAAGGTGCTTGGCACGACCCTGCTGCTCACGCCGATCATGACGTTCTGGGCGCTGCCGTTCGTCACGCGGATGCTGCGCCGCTGGCTCGCGCCGCAACCGCGCTGACCGACCGGCCGAGGAGTACCGGCGTCAGTTCAGCGGATGCCGCGGATGCGCCGTGAGAGCGACGCCGCCGCGTCGCGCACCCCCGCGACGGCTTGCTCCTGCAGGCCGGGCTGTGCGTCATCGGGATACGTGACGGCGATCGCAGCTGCGGGCCATCCGAGATGGTCGAGCACCGCGACGCCGACCGAGGCGAGGCCGCCCGTGACCTCGCCGTCTTCCGCGGCGAAGCCCGCGTCGCGCACGGTCGCGAGCACGCGTTTCAGTCGGCCGTAGCTCCACTCCGCGGCATCCCCGGCCCCGTCGATGCCGCGTGCGGCGAACGCGGCACGATCGGGATAGAGGGCGCGGAGTTGCGCGGGCGGCAGCACGGCGAGCATCGCCCGCCCGGTCGCGGTGAGGTGCGCGGGCAGCCGCACGCCGACGTCGGTGACGAGCGACGGGCGCCGCGGGGCGCGCTCCTCGACGAGGTAGAGCACGTCGCGCCCGTGCAGCACCGCGAGGTGCCCGCTCTCGCCGAGGCGGTCGACGAGCGCCGCGACGAGCGGCCGGCCCAGGCGGGCGAGCGGCTGCTGGCGCGAGAAGCCGCTCGAGAGCTCGAACGCGGCGATGCCGAGGCCGTAGCGGCGTTCTTCGGGCAGGTGCACGACGAAGCCGCGCTCCTGCATGACGGCGAGCAGGTGGTAGACCGTCGAGCGCGGGATGCCGAGGGCGGTGGCGACGGTCGCGGCCGGCACCGGCCCGCGCTGCGCCGCGAGGTACGTGAGCACCGCGAGCGTTTGGTCGGCCGCCGGCACCTTCGACTGCTGCATGCCGTCCATCCCACTCATCCCCGACCCCGCTCATCCCGCTCATCTCCCGCCTCCACCGATTTCGTCGAACGGGCAGTTGTGGTCGCCTCATCGGCGATGTGGCGGCATCAACTGCCCGTTCGGCGGAATTGAAGGTCGGTACGGACGCCAGCCTACGCTCCGTCTGGGATACCGGACGGAGGTGCGGTGTGGATGCTTCCCGCGCGAGCGCGGGCCGTGTGGAATCGAAGGCATGAGCAGCAACGCCCCCGCACCCGCGCGCGCCGCGGCATCCCACCGCCCGGCTCAGCCCGGTGCCGTCACCGTCGGCGTCGGCGTCGGCTCGCTGAGCATCGACGACGTCGTGGCGGTCGCCCGCCACGGGGCATCCGTCGTGCTCGACCCGGTCGCGCTCGACGGCGTCGCCGCGAGCCGTGCGATCGTCGAGGGCCTCGCCGCGGACCCCGAGCCGCACTACGGCATCTCGACGGGATTCGGCGCGCTCGCCACGACGTTCATCGCCGAAGACCGCCGCGCCCAGCTGCAGGCGAGCCTCGTGCGCTCGCACGCCGCCGGCTCGGGCGCCGAGGTCGAGCGCGAGGTCGTGCGCGCCCTCATGCTGCTGCGCCTGTCGACCCTCATGACCGGTCGCACGGGCGTGCGCCGCGAGACCGCCGAGACCTACGCGGCCATTCTGAACGCGGGCATCACGCCCGTCGTGCGGGAGTACGGCTCGCTCGGCTGCTCGGGCGACCTCGCGCCGCTCGCGCACTGCGCGCTCGTGGCCATGGGCGAGGGGGACGTGCGCGTCGCGACGAGCCCGACCGACACGGTCGGCGCGGTGGCGGATGCCGCGAGCGCCCTCTCCGCCGCCGGCATCACCCCGCTCCGACTCGGCGAGAAAGAGGGCCTCGCCCTCATCAACGGCACCGACGGCATGCTCGGCATGCTCGCGCTCGCGATCGACGACCTGCGGATGCTGCTGACCACCGCCGACGTCGCCGCCGCGATGAGCGTCGAGGGCCTCATGGGCACCGACGCGGTGTTCGCCGCCGACCTGCACGCCCTCCGCCCGCAGCGGGGGCAGGCGATCTCGGCATCGAACCTGCGGCGACTGCTCGCCGACTCCCCCATCGTCGCGAGCCACAAGGGCCCCGAGTGCACGCGCGTGCAAGACGCCTACTCGCTGCGCTGCGCCCCGCAGGTGCACGGCGCCGCACGGGACACGGTCGGCCACGCGGCATCCGTCGCCGATGCCGAGCTCGCGAGCGCCGTCGACAACCCGGTGCTGACGCTCGACGGGCGCGTCGAGTCCAACGGCAACTTCCACGGTGCGCCGGTCGCGTACGTGCTCGACTTCCTCGCGATCGCGGTGGCGGATGTCGCGTCGATGTCGGAGCGGCGCACCGACCGGTTCCTCGACCGCGCGCGCAACCAGGGGCTGCCGCCCTTCCTCGCGCACGAGGTCGGCGTCGACTCGGGGCTCATGATCGCGCAGTACACCGCGGCGGGCATCGTCTCCGAACTCAAGCGGCTCGCGGTGCCGGCATCCGTCGACTCGATCCCGTCGTCGGCGATGCAGGAGGACCACGTGTCGATGGGTTGGGCCGCCGCGCGCAAGCTGCGACGCTCGATCGACGGACTCACCCGGGTGCTCGCGATCGAGGTCATGACCGCCGCGCGCGGCCTCGCACTGCGGGCGCCGCTCGTGCCGGGCCCGGCGACCGGGGCCGTCGTCTCGCTCGTCGCCGAGACCGGCGCGGTGCCGGGGCCCGACCGGTTCCTCTCCCCCGAGATCGAGGCGATCACCGGGCTGGTCGCGCAGGGCGAGGTCCTCGCCGCGGCGACGTCGGCGGGCGGCATCTCACTGGACTGACGGGCGCGGCGCTCGAGTGACAGACGTCGCTCGAGCGGGTCCGATCGCGATGTACCCCGAAGAGGGCGCGCGATCGGCACGGACGGGAGTTGTGCTGCCATGCCTCCGCTGAGAGACTGGGTGAGGAGTCGGCCCCGAAGCCGGCCTGCGAACGGAACCCTATGTCGCTGATGCAACGAAAGCCCGGCCTGCACGACCCGCCCCGAGTGCGACGCACTCGGCCCGACGGGTTCGTCATCGCCGCCGCGGCGACTGCCATCGTGCTCGGAATCTCGGGTATCACCGCGGCGTCAGCAGAAGAGATCGTCGGGTCCACGACAGACGCGACGGTGGCGACGGCCGGTACGACAGGTGATTCGGGGGCCGCGCCGGATTCGGGTACAGGTGACGCCACGGGGACGCCGACCGACGAACCGACCGAGACACCCCAACCGTCGGAGACGCCCGCACCGACCGAGACTCCCCTGCCGACAGAGACACCCGCACCGACAGAGACACCCGCACCGACCGAGACCCCGCAACCGTCAGAGACACCCGCACCGACCGACCCGCCGACCCAGAGTCCCCCGCCGACCCAGCCTCCGGTACCCGCCGCTCCCTCGGCACCGGTCGCCGCACCGAAGGCTCCGCTGCTCGTGGGCAGCGGCCCCTACGCACGCATCTCGAGCGGCGTCGACCCGCAACTCGGCTCGCTGCTCGCGGCGCGCACCGCGCTCGACCGCGCGACCACCGCGCTCCGCACCGCCGAAGCCGAACTCGAGACCGCGCGGTCGACGCGCACCGTCGCCCGCGCGCTCGCCGTACAGCTGCAAGAGCAGGCCGACGAGGCTCGCGCCGATGCCGACGCCGCCGGTGCGATCGCCTTCGCCGCCTCGCGCGGCGGCGACTCCTCGCTCTCGTCGATGGCCGCGGTCTTCGGCTCGGGCAAAGACCTGCTGGCCGGCCTCAGCGGCGTCGCACGCGTCGACCAGATCACGGGCGACGCCGAGAAGCTGCAGAAGATCGCCGAGAAGCGCGCGACCGAGGCAGACGTCGCCGAAGAGCGCGCAACCGACGCCTGGGCAGAGGTCGACGCCGTGCCCGTCGACGCGGCCGAGGCCGCAGTCGCCACGGCCGAGCGCGCCGTGGCTGCCGCTCGCGACGACCTCTCGGGGCTGCGTGCCCGCGTCGCGGCCACGAGCGTCTCGCTGATCGACTCCCTGCCGCGCGACGCCGGGCAATTGAGCGAGCAGGGCTGGGCTCCCCCCGTCACGGGTCGCCAGACCGACGGCTTCGGTCCGCGACCGAACAAGCCGATCGCCGGCGTCAACGAATTCCACCGCGGCACGGATGTCGCGGCGAGCTGCGGCTCACCGGTGTTCGCCGCGACCGGCGGCATCGTCGTCGAAGCGCGCGCGAGCGGCAGCTACGGCAACTGGATCCTGCTCGATCACGGTGCGAGCGTCTCGACCGGGTACGCGCACCTCTCCGACGGCGGCATCCTCGTGAACCCCGGCGACACCGTCGCGGCCGGTCAGCTGATCGGCACCGTGGGCAGCACGGGCGCCTCGACCGGGTGCCACCTGCACTTCGAGGTGCGGCTCGACGGCACCGCGGTCGATGCAGTGCCGTTCATGGCGGCCCGCGGCATCAGGCTCGGCTGAACCGGGGCTCATCCTCAAGTGCAGGATGAGACGAGCGCCACTACTCGGTGAGAGGGGTGCTTGCGCTCTCATCCTGTATGCGGTTCCAACGCCAGGCGAGGGCGTCGTCCTCGTCTGGTACCCCAGACATCGGCCACGCGACATCCGTTGTCTGCGGTCGCCCGGTGCGCGAGCATCGGAACATGACCGAAGCACCCATCGCAGCACCCGCCGGACCCCGCACCGTTCGCGCCGCCCGCGGCACCGAACTCACGGCGAAGAGCTGGCAGACCGAGGCGCCGCTGCGCATGCTCATGAACAACCTCGACCCCGAGGTCGCCGAGCGCCCCGACGACCTCGTCGTCTACGGCGGCACGGGCAAGGCGGCCCGCAACTGGGAGTCGTTCGACGCGATCGTGCGCACGCTCGAGGGCCTCGAGGCCGACGAGACGCTGCTCGTGCAGTCGGGCAAGCCCGTCGGCGTGTTCCGCACGCACGAGTGGGCGCCGCGCGTGCTCATCGCGAACTCGAACCTCGTGGGCGACTGGGCGACGTGGCCCGAGTTCCGGAGGCTCGAGCAGCAGGGCCTCACGATGTACGGGCAGATGACGGCCGGCTCGTGGATCTACATCGGCACGCAGGGCATCCTGCAGGGCACCTACGAGACGTTCGGCGCGATCGCCCGTTCCCGCTTCGGCGGCAGCCTGGCCGGCACCCTGACGCTCACCGGCGGCTGCGGCGGCATGGGCGGCGCGCAGCCGCTCGCCGTCACCATGAACGGCGGTGCCGTGCTCATCGTCGACGTCGACGAGTCGCGCCTGCGCCGACGCGTCGAGCACGGCTACCTCGACGAGTACACCACCGACCTCGACGAGGCGCTCGCCCGGGTCGTCGCGGCGAAAGACGCCGGCGAGGCGAGGTCCGTCGGGGTGGTCGGCAACGCCGCCCTGATCTTCGGCGAGCTGCTCCTGCGCCATCGCGCGGGTGAGGTGGTGGTCGACATCGTGACCGACCAGACGAGCGCGCACGACCCGCTCTCCTACCTGCCCGTCGGCGTCCCCTTCGAGGACTGGCACGCCGAGGCGGAGCGGGATCCCGAGGCGTTCACCGATCGCGCCCGCGCGTCGATGGCCAAGCAGGTCGCCGCGATGGTCGGATTCCAGGATGCCGGCGCCGAGGTCTTCGACTACGGCAACTCGATCCGCCGCGAGGCGGAGCTCGGCGGGCTCGCGCACGACCGCGCGTTCGCGTTCCCCGGCTTCGTGCCCGCTTACATCCGCCCGCTCTTCGCCGAGGGCAAGGGCCCGTTCCGCTGGGCGGCCCTCTCGGGCGACCCGGCCGACATCGCCGCGACCGACCGCGCCATCCTCGAGCTCTTCCCCGACGACGAGCACCTGCGCCGCTGGATCACCCAGGCCGGCGAGAAGGTGCACTTCGAGGGCCTGCCCGCACGCATCTGCTGGCTGGGCTACAAAGAACGCCACCTCGCCGGGCTGAAGTTCAACGAGATGGTCGCCTCGGGCGAGCTGAGCGCACCCGTGGTCATCGGCCGCGACCACCTCGACTCGGGCTCGGTCGCGAGCCCGTACCGCGAGACCGAGGCGATGGCCGACGGCTCCGACGCGATCGCCGACTGGCCCCTGCTCAACGCGCTGCTGAACACCGCGTCGGGCGCGACCTGGGTCTCGATCCACCACGGCGGCGGCGTCGGCATCGGCCGATCGATCCACGCCGGCCAGGTGATCGTCGCCGACGGCACCGAGCTCGCGGCAGAGAAGATCGCCCGCGTGCTCGTGAACGACCCGGGCACCGGCGTCATGCGTCACGTCGACGCGGGCTACGACCGCGCGGTCGAGGTCGCTCGCGAGCGCGGGCTGCGCGTGCCGATGCTCGAGGGCTGACGGATGCGCATGCTGCTGACCAACATCGGCGAACTCGTGACGAACGACCCGGCGCCGGGTCGCGAGGGCGGCCCGCTCGGCATCGTGCGCGACGCCGCCGTGCTCGTCGACGACGACCGCATCGCATGGGTCGGCACGGCGACGCACGCCGACGAACGAGTCGCCGAGCGACTCGAGCGGCGCACCGAACGCGAGGACCGCCGCGACGGCGACGAGCACCGCTCCGTCTGGGATGCCGAGGTCGAGGTCGTCGACGCCGGCGGCCGGGCCGTGATTCCCGGCTTCGTCGACAGCCACTCGCACCTCGTCTTCGGCGGCGACCGCGCTGCCGAGTTCGCCGCGCGCATGGCCGGGCAGCGCTACGAGGCCGGCGGCATCCGCTCGACGGT